>NZ_JAKGBG010000033.1:0-55789 GCF_021532595.1 Pseudoalteromonas sp. OFAV1 | reverse complement strand
GGGAATGGAGCAGGAATAAAGAAAGAACAAGTATAAACTGGCTATTTAATGTTGAATCAGCTCGTGAAAAACTTGAGAGGGCTTATGGTGCCCTCAACTAGTCAGAACTTGTGTGATGAAGTACTAGTTCGTAATCGGTAGCCGTTATCTCAAACAGCTCCGCGTTATGCTTTTGCGCTATGTGATCTGCTAAAACCCCAGTATTCCCAGAGCGAGAAAAAACCACGACGGCTGTTTTGGCATCAAGCGTGATGTTCGGCTCCGCATTGTGTAGACGTAAGCTGTTTTTAGCATGCTGTGATTTTTCGGTTTGTGTGACCCAAATGGCAAGAGATAAAAGCCCTAATACGACGACTGCGAGTATTATAAATAGCCATTTAATCATTCGTTAACTCCTAAAATCACACATTCAAATCAACAACAAAAGTAAGTTAGGCCAAGCATGATGCCTAACTTCTTTGCTTTATGCATGCTCAGCTTACAAGTGCCTTTTTATAAATGCTTGGTTAAAAAAGGCAGTATTTGCTGCATCGCTAACGCAACTGGTTCAGGCTTATCGTACAGGTCATAGTGCGACCAATCTTCTAGTTCAACGAGTTGTCTGTCTTTTGATGCAAATGATTTTCCGTAAATTTCTTTACCGTCACGGTATGCACCAAATGCCCCTACTTTTTGACCAATTACAGCCATCATAGGTTGAGTCATTAATGTTTCGGCAAACGCGAAAGCATCCCAAGTGAGGGTTTTTTGTGCATGAGAAAATAACATACGTGTTGCGCCACCTTCGCTTTGACCACGCGGTGTTTTGTAGTAATCAGTCGCTTCGAAAACATCACGTTCAGTCAGGCCATTGTCGCGGGCAAACTCAATGCTTGGTGGGAGTAATTCGTTAACTTGTAAATCACCACCAAGTGCTTCAGCAGTTCGTTGTGCCGCCATCGCTTCAAGTGCGCCAAGCGGGTTAAACTCGGTGAATGCTTCTCTAAATAAACGACCTAAATTAACTGGCGTAATGCCGATAACGGCTTTTACGCGTTTTTCAGTCAGTGCAGAGTTAAATACATAAGCACCCCCACCACATACCCCAATGCTGCCAATGCGCTCGTTATCGACATAAGGGAGTGTCACTGCATAATCAATAACATGGCTAATATCTTCAACGCGTTGTGATGGGTTTTCAATAAAGCGAGGTGTACCGCCAGATTGACCTTGATAGCTGGCATCGAAGGCAATAACCACATAACCTGCTTCAGCAAGTGCTTTACCATAAACACTACTTGAGGTCTGTTCTTTACAGCTACCAAATGGGTGAACACTGATCATGGTTGGGTAGGTTTTTGACTCATCAAAATTAGCAGGCGTTAAAACAAGTGCTGAGATTTCCCACGCCATATCGTGGTTTTGAATACTAACTTTTTGAATGTTCATGTTTGCTCCTAAATGCTTTTAGTAATGAGCCCTGTTCGGGCTCATACAGATCAATAATTACAGGTTGCTTGTAAAGAAAGGGGCTAATACGCTGATTGCTTCAGTGATTTCACTTTCGCCATCGTATAGGTCCATGTGGTTTGCACCTTCAACGATGTACATGTTTTTGCTGCTAGATGCAGCACGTGCCATTAGGTCATCGCTCATCCACTTGCTACCCGCAATGCTGCCGACGACGGTCAGTAATGGTTGCGTTAAAAATGCTTCAGCTTTAAAGAATGCATCATAAGTGATGATTTGATTTAAGCTGCGTGCAGTCGCAAAACCCGGTGCAGTGCAATAAGCGGCGCGGTCTGTGTGATAGTATTCCCACGCTTGGCGGAGCTCTTCGTTTGGTGCATCTTCTTCTTTAAGTGGTGCCATTGGGATAGTTGCAATGTCGTTACCACTAGCATCCGATGTGCGAGAATCAGAGCCAGCTTGGATATATGGGATAGCGTCGCTGTCTTTTACATTGTTATCCCAGCCATTACGGAACATTTGACCAATATTTACCATGCTTACCGTGCCAACTGCTTTAATACGGCGATCGTTAATTGCAGCATTTGCGGTGTAACCTGCCCCCGCACAGATACCCATTGCGCCAATGCGATAATTATCTACATAAGGTAAGGTCGTTAAGTAATCGATTACTGCACTCACATCCTCGGTACGAACATGTGGGTTTTCAAGTTGGCGTGGTTCACCAGTGCTTTCACCTTGGTAAGATGCGTCGTACGCAATAGCGACAAAACCTTGCTCAGCTAGTTTACGTGCGTAAGTCCCTGCTGTTTGCTCTTTAACACCACCACCTGGGTGCGATACGACAACGGCTGGGTAGGTTTTCGTTTCATCAAAATCAGCTGGTAAATTTAATAAGCCAGCGATAGTAATATCTAAACCGTTAGTGTTTGGAAAAGTAACTTTGTTCATGAGCGTAAATCCTCTTTGGGTTAATAAGTAAGGACAGAGACTATTCTCGATTGCAGAGCTCTTTGCTTTGCGTCCTTGATTGAGATTAAGTATAGAAGTTGGCTGAAACGAATTTTTGCCTAAAATGACAAGGTGTTTGTCTAAAATGCCGAAAAAGCTCTATGAGAGGCAATCAGAAAATGACCAGAATAGGCTAAGGATTTACTTAATCGCATGAAATGGTAAGGTTTGCAGGGTCTTTATAATACTTGCTCTACAACGTGGTACTGACGAATTTGTATATCTAAAATCGAAATACCGCTTGCTTTATAAGTATAAGGCTCACAATTTGGCTGTTATTGCCTATTTTTATTGCTGCAAGCCAATTGATAGGCAGTTGCTGTGCTCATCGGTTAGACCAATTACAAACAGGTTCATTTCGCCAAGCGCTTAGTGAATATCAAATAAGATGATGTCTGTTAAGGGAGTGGCCAGTAGGCAACCGCCATTGTGACCTTTAATTGCCGATACATAACCTGCTTGGCGCAGTAACGCCATAGTACGGCGCACGACCAAAGGGTTGGTCATTAACATGCTTGCTAATGTCTCTGATGTGACAGGTCGGCTGTCTTTTCTCATCTTAAATCGTCAACATACGTTTTTTGCAATGTATCACGAACTGCTTAATATTAACTGTTTGAATTATCAAGCTAACGCTCACTAAGCCAATTCCAAGCCAGCCAATTTGCTGAAATTGCTCATTTAAAATCACAATAGCCAGTATGGTGGCGATAATCGGCTCAAGTAAAGTAATGAGTACGGCTTGGCTGGCCGCGATGGTTTTTAAGCCAATACTAAATAGCCAATAACCTAAAAACATCGGTACTATGGCCATGTACAGCGCCACGCTGGTATTGGTAACTGAGGTAAAAAGCGCATCGCCAGTGATCAATAACGAAGGCAAAAGCACACATGCTGCGCCGCCAAATAGGCTTGCCATAGTCGCTCTTGAATGAACGCCGTTGCTAATTAAACGTTTGGCAACCCATGAATAACCTGCATAGGTAAGCCCTGCAATTAAGCCAAGTAAAATGCCGATGTTTTGGCTAAATAGACCCTTAGCAGCAAGGTTATGTTCTTTGCCTAACGCGATAAAGCCAATACCAATAGCACCAAAGCAAAAGCTGACTAGCCAGCGAGTTGCAATGGGCTTTTTCTCAATAAAGTATTCCAATAAGACGGTAAATAAAGGGGCGCTGGCAATCGAAACAACAGTGCCAATAGCCACACCAGCGCTATTCATCGAGGTATAAAATGCCAGCGGATAAATAGCAACACAGGCTGAACCTAGTAGGGTTAGGCTGTAGTGCTTACGTAGTGTACTCGCATTGTTTATTAGCTGTTTTAGTGAGGTTAAACAAAGTAATACGCCGCCAAATCCCATCGCAAACGCACCTATTGCAAAAGGGCTGATGTCTGGTGCAAAGCTTGCGGCCGTGCCTGTTGTACCCCAAAACACACTGGCAACTAAAACGGCAATGGTCGCGATGGTATGGTTCATTGATGATTCGCTTTAAATTTAAGATATCAAAAGCATAATCAAAATTGATGCACAATTTTTGACAAAAAGGACGGTTTTGTTGGCGTTAAAAACTAAAGTTACTTTTTGAATTTACTTGGTGATAAACCAAAGTACTTTGAAAAACTGCGGCTAAAAGATGAAAGCTCATTGTAACCAACTAACTCACTAATGCGCTGTAACGGGTAGTCGGTATGACTCAGCAAGGCTTGGGCTTTTTCCATTCGCTGTTTGGTTACATAGTTCATGACAGTCAATCCTGTTTGTTGCTTAAACAGCTGCTTAAATTGCGTTGGGCTTAAACAGGCAATGCTGGCAAGGTGTTTGATTTGAAGAGGAGTGCCTAAGTGACTATCAATATAAAGCAGGGCCTCGCTAATACGGCTGTCGACCTTAGGCTGCATAATTTGCTCAGCTAACAGCAAATTGAAGGTGTTAAACATGGCAAGTTCTAATTCACGATTAACCGCTTGCTCAAGTTGCTTTGCCACAAACTGCAAAAATGCCCAAAGTGATTGATTAATAGCAAACACGCGGCGCTCAGCAGTGGCCAGGTTATCCGGTAGCGTTGACATATCAGCCACCACAAATCGTGCCTCTGGCATTGCGGTAAACAGGTGTGTTTGCGAGGCTTTGACAACCACGCATTCACCGGGGGCGACCTTACCTTGAAAATCACCCACACTAATAGCAATCACACCTTTTAAGGGCAGTACAAGTTGATGATAGTCATGGCTATGACTAACAGGCTTAGTACTGTAAGAACGAATAGATAGATTGCCTTGCATCATTTTGTGATAACCGTTTGCTGAATAACGCTATTATGCCTTTTTGCGAGGGATGATCAATTTTAGGCCATTAACGGGGTTAGCACATGCTCGTAGGCAATCATTAGTGCGACATAAACCAACAAAATAGCCATCAGCTTATTAAACATGTTAAAAACACCCGGCCGTGATACTTGCTTGCCAAGCATTAAGCCCGCTAACGAGTAACTTGTAGGAGCACCAAAAGCAAGTATGGCTAAAATAAGAGACCAAAATACGATTGCAGCGCCGGTAATATCTGCGCTTGGGAACTGAATCGTAGCAATTGGCAAAGTGGCCACCAAGGCTTTTGGATTTAATAGCTGCATAAACAGGCCATCGATAAAGCTAAGTGAGGCATCCGCTGAGGTATCACTCACCTGTACTTTTGCTTTTGCGACCTTCCAAGCAATATACAAAATATAGCCGCAACCAATTAAGCTCACATAAGGCAAAAACTGCGGGTTGATCACTTGTAAGCCAAGGTAGCCAAGCAGCACAAATAAGATAAACATCGCGCTACCCACGCCGATAAAAAACCCAAGGTGTGAACGTGTTTGTTTATTTAAGCCACTGCTTAAACCGAGTAAATTGATTGGCCCAGGGGTGTACATAATGCCAATAGCATATGCAAAAATATCTGCCATAACAGCTCCAAATCAGTAATTTAGCTCTATCTACGAGCCCATTGCAGTTGAAATTGTTTTGGTGTCATACCGAATACTCGTTTGAAGTTACGATTGAGGTGACTGGCATCTGCAAAGCCAGATTCAACCGCTACGCTGGTGGCATCGCGGCCAACTTGTAACGCTCTACGGGTATAATTAATACGACAGTTCAAAACATATTGATGTGGAGTAATACCGAAGTGCTCGCGAAAGCGGCGGATAAAATGATACTTCGACATAGTGGCAGCATGGGCAATGTCATCAATAGAAATGTCATTGTCGATATTTGCCAAAATGTAGTCTTTTGCGCGCAGTAGTAAGCTATCAACACGGGTGTTTAAAGTTGGCAAATCAAGGCTGCCGTTGAGCCTGACTAAAGACTGCGCCATTTGCAATAGCGCAGCTTCTCGCTCTATTTTGCTGGTGCTATTGGTTTGTAAAAGCCTCGATAAGTTAATCACTTGATTACGCAGTAATGGATCAGCATACAAGGTGTTTGCCATACGTAATGTGCAATCTTCCTTATACCCAAGCGCTTTGAACAACGGCTGAAATTCATCGGGATGAATGTACAGCATTAGATACTCTAGGTTTTGCTCAGTGCCAGAGTGACCATCGTGAATATCTTCAGGATTAAACAAAATGACATTGCCAGGTAAGCTTTTATAAAACGCATTACGACAAAAGAAATCTTGCCGTCCCTGTAGAGTAATGCCAATTGAATACTCTTCGTGAGCATGCTTTGCATAGGTAAAATCACTCATAGTCGCAGTCAACATCGAGATGCTTTGATGCTGTTCGTTGTTAATGTACTTAAAGTGATTGTCTTTGCTCACAGATGCTCCTGAAAGTTGTGCGCTTCGTTATTATTCCTACGCCAATATAGCGAAGCAGGCAACCTAAAAACTTGAACAAAATTGCTGGTATTGAATAAAAGAGATTTATTTTTGCCTAATTAACAGCGAATAACGGTAAAAAGCAGTGATGCTTTTAATTGTTTTTCAGTTACCTAGATAAACTAATGCTCAGACTTTTCTTATTTTTTAATTCAGCGTGAATGTTTTTATCCCTAACTTGGGTCTTTTAAATAAGCAGTAAAGTGGGGTTTAAATGAATTTACGTACAGCAAATAATTTAGTGGTTGCACTTATCACCATCAGTTTTTCGTTATTGGGTTTGTCTTTTATCTTGGGAGCAAACCCCAATGCCATTGGCAGTATCTTTTCATTTTATAAATTAGACGCTCAGGTGCCAGCTCACATCATGAGTATGATCGCAGGCTTTGCATTTTGCTTTGTTGGCATTACCAGTCTTCATTCACATTTAGGGTTTATAAATAGGGCGCTTCCTACCATTACTGCATTTGCTATATCACTGCTCTGTTTGATTACGCTGTTTGGCGCTAATCGTTGGCTTGCAAGTGAAGGAGGCTTTCCTGTAATTGGGTCGGGGCAGGGGATCATTAAGTATTTTGCTGTTATTCCACTGTTTATATTTGTGTTTTACAAGGATGCTTTAACTGATAAAGCGCATATTGCTCTGAATTATGCATCGGTGGCATTAGTGCTGGTTTGGATTGGCGCCATGAAGTTTTTTGCTTTTGAAGCGAAGGGAATTGTGAGCCTTGTAGAAACATCGCCGTTTATGTCGTGGTTGTATCAGGTTTTTAGTGTGCAGGGTGCGTCGAATGTTATTGGCGTGTTTGATATTGTCAGTGTGCTGTTGCTTTGTGTTGGCTTGTTAATTAAGAACAACAAACTAATAGTGTTAGCTGGGCTTGCCTGCAGTGCTGTTTTTATCATGACACAAACATTTTTAATTACCGCACCGAATGCGCTTAGCAGTACAACCGTTTTAGCAGGACTTGGTCAATTTGTGATTAAAGATCTGTGGTTTATTGCAAACTTAGTGATTATTTATCACTTAGCTGTAATCAATAATACAGCCAACGAAACAGTCGCATAAAATAAAAAAGGCCTCAGAAGAGGCCTTTTAAATGATCACTAAACAACTACAACGGCTTTTTGCTTTTGAACTTTAGAAAACTCAAGCGCATCGTTGAGATTGTTAAATTCAAAGTCTGTAGGTTCTTCAACATTTAAAGTACCCGACGCAATGTCATTAAGGAGCTTTTCGCCATCACTTACAAGACGTTGCCATTGCTGTGTATCACCATAATCATGTAATGCACCAAGGGCAATTTCATGATAAGAAATAGTGCGTGTGAATGGCTCATCGACTGGGGTTTCAATACGCCCTAAAATACTGATCACATGACCATTTGCTTGTAGGAGTGGCACTAACCTTTTAGCTTCTTCAGGGCCGTTAGCATCAAAGAGTGCAAAGTAGCCACCCTTAGAAGGCGCGTCGCGTAATACTAACTTAACGCCAAGCTTTTCTGCTTGCTCTGCCGTTAAGCTTTTTGATAATGCATGAACTTCAAAGCCACTGTGGTTCAGCATTTGCGTCAGCAGTTTATTAACAGCTCCCATGCCGGTAACTAATACTTTTTCGCCTTTGCGTAGTGGTATTTTGCTAAAGGCTTGCCACGCAGTAAGCAGTGGGCAAGGCAATGCAGCAGCAACATTAGCAGCTAACTCTTTTGGTACCTGCATAACACGTTCAGCATAAAGCACCGAGTGCTTAGCAAAGCTGCCGTTTTCACTCAAGCTGTGATGATAAGCGACGGTTTTACCAATTAGTTTGCTATCTACGCCATCGCCAACTTGCTCAACAACCCCAGCACCGTCTACGCCTGGCGTGTGTGCATCTGGCCAATTAATAGGATTGGCTTGGATAAACTTCCAATCAACTGGATTGATACCAACCGCAAGGTTGCGGACTAAAATTTGCCCTGCTTTAAGTGCTGGTACACCTTTTAATCCCAAAGCGAGTGCTTTATCAGCCCCTTGAAATTGCCAAGCGTGAGTTGTTTTTACTTGATCATGATCCCAGTTAGGAGCAAAATCCGGGTTCGCTTGCCTGTCGCCGCAGCTAAGGGCATCAATTTGATTAATCTCGTCTTGGCTTAAGCTAAGCGAAAGGGCTTTTAAGTTGGTAGCCATATTTTCGCGTTTGGTCGATGACGGTATCGTCACCATGTCATGCGCTAATTCCCAAGCAATGACCACTTCAGCAGTGCTTACTTGGTGTTTGTTTGCAATCGCTTTAATGGTTGGATCTTTAAGTACTTTACCTACCGCAAATGGCATATAGCCGGTAACGAGAATGTCGTTTTGCGTACAAAAATCACGTACCTTTTGGTTGGTTAGGTAGGGGTGTACTTCTACTTGATTGGTAAATAACGCGCCTTTTGGCAAAATACTTAAGGCTTCTTCCATTTGTGCAATGGTAAAGTTTGAAACACCAATTTCTTTAGTCAAACCAAGCTCTTTTGCTGATTGTAATTCGGTTAAATACTCATCCATGCTCTCGCCATTAGCAGGGCTTGGCCAATGAATAAGCAGTAAGTCGACGTAATCTAGTTGCAGTTTAGTCAGGCTCTCTTTGACGCTGTTAATAAAGTCCGTTTTATTTAACTTATCATTCCATACTTTGGTGGTAATAAATAACTCACCACGTGCAACACCACTGTCTTTAATCGCTCGGCCAACAGCTTCTTCGTTACCGTAAATTTGCGCGGTGTCGATGTGTCTAAAGCCCTCTTCAAGAGCTGTTAGCACACTTTGATATGCAACTTCGTCTTGTAATCTAAATGTACCAAAACCCAGTTTTGGTATAATTGATTGTGACATCATAACTCCTTAATTATGGAACGTGGGCAAAACATGTTCGCCGATGTGCTTTAATACCCATTCGATGGGTAATTCGTTACGTCTAAAGTGCAGGCCAATGTGATTCACACCGGCATTTTTCATTGCCTTTAGTTATGACATGAGTCCGTTAATGCTTGTTTCAACCCCTAAGAAGGGATGATTGAATAGCGATATTATTGCTAGGAAAGTCTTTACGAAAAACAGCAGGGATAACAAAACACCTTTGTCGTTTTTGCAAAGGTGTTTTAATCGTTATGAATTAGCTTCTTCTTTTGAAAGGGTAAAGTATGCGCGAGTGACTGGGTAGGCAATTTGTGAAATCATTGCTGTGCCCCAAAGTAAGTTGCCAATGAGCGAAGGCACATGGGGTAAAATGGGAATGGTAACTAAAGCGAGTATAACGCCAAACATTCTTACTTTAGCTGTTGCAAAACGATGGGCTACGCGGTGTTCGATCATTAACTGGATCCACAATAAACTCAATAAGTAGCCTGCTAACCCTACACAGCCAATGACACCATATTTAAGTGGGTAAGGTTGCCAAAACCCAGCTTTCACTTCGCCGGCGAGTGCAACGCCAACCATAACTGCACATAACATTAAAAATAGGTGTGCTAACCACCAACTTACGAGTGTCCATTTATGCTGATTTTTAGGTTTACCATTGCCAACAAAGTCAAAGTAAATCCAGCATTGCACAAATACTGCAATACCGCCAAACATAAAGTTAGCTAGTACAGAGGGGTCGACTTTATAAATTCCTTTTTCTGATAAAGTAATCACCAATTTAAAGAAACCTTCGCCTACGACAATGAGCAGTAAAAGGGCAAAGCGCTCAGACATATGCCCAAGGCGTGGTAAAAAACGTTTATTTTCAAGTACACCAATTTTTGGAGCCATATATAAAACTTGGATAGCGGCAATCGCAGTGCCAAATACCCAATAACGATAGGGTGCAGGCATAAAAGCTGTGGTCGCAAAGATAATGGCAAGAGCAAAGTAGTTACGGCTCACAGTGCGTGCTAATTTTGTTGATTCGATCCCCAATTGATTGGTGCGATGAAATAAATACGCTGTAATAAGTCGGTTTGCGGCATAGGCCAATGCAAAATATGTCCAGCCTTTGTCAAGTACATGGGGAATAGAGGCTGCCATAACCATGGCGGTGACAATTTGGCAGGCCATGATCAGCCGATGTTTTACATCGGTACTGACATAGAGTGAGTTAAAAACGCTGGAGTCAGCCCACGCGAACCATACGGTGATGAATAAACCTGCAAAAGTAAGAAAACCACTTAAATGTAAGTGGTCGCTTAAAAAATTACCTAGCAGAAAAATGATTACCACATGGATAAGGTCATAAAATAATTCAACCCAATGAACATGGTCATGTGAACTTTTTAAATCTAGGTGATGCTTAGGTAAGCGCCACATTGGGTGGTTTTCTAATGCCATAATTGATCCTACCTATTTCCTTTCGACAATAATTGCAGTGATGGTGGTTTCACCCTCATTTTTGACTTGATGAGTCCATGCGTCATGCCACATCACATAGCCATTGGGGATCTCAAGTGTTGTTTGTGACCCTTTTGTACTGATGGTCGCCTTACCACCTGTCTCAAAATAGACAGTTTCAGCATTATGCTTATGCCAATTATCTTGCTCACCTGGTGCTAAAGTCATACGCAAAACAAGTACTTCACTGTTATCTAGCAATACTTCATAGTGATTAGGTGAAGCAATATGTGCATGGGGGAGTTGTGCTGAAAAGGCATGTGGTGAGCACATCATTATGCTCACCAAGCCAATCAGCAAAGTTGTAAATTTGCTCATGGCTACTCTCTATTTATGCATACCGCGAATTGGGTAGTTATTTTTTGGATCGCGTATCCAGTTAAGTCCACTTACCAAGGTTGCTAAATCAGGTCTTACAAATGGGTTATTAGAATAATCAACCACATGTACATTACCTTGCTCGTTAACCACAAACAGTGCAGGCTCTGCGAAAGGGTGATCTGTTTCTTGCGGTGAACGGGGATCAGATATGTAAGTACCTAATGCTTGCATTTGCTCTGTAGTCAAACCGTAAGCAAGTGGAAATGACACAGATAACTGTTCTAAATGCGCTTCTAACTGCTCTTTGCTATCACCTGAAACAGCAATTACATCAACACCCGTTTCTAATAGCGCAGCTTTGTACTGCTCGAGGCTATTTAAATAGCGAGTACATAAAGGGCAATGCTTACCACGATAAACAACAACAAGCTGCCAGCTTGCACCGTGTTGAGGTTGACCAAGAACAGCCTCTTCACCATTCAATAGTGCAGCACTAATACTAGGAAAAGCACTGCCCGGATGAAGTTTATTGCTATAAATAGATTCGTTACTCATGAGTGCTCCTTAAAAGTTCTCGTTTAAGTGTTTTTCAAAGCGCGCAAAGTCGCTGTCGATGTCTGCATTTTTCATCACGTCATAACAGGCGAAAGTAGGTAACGCTTGCATACCGAAAAACTTAAAGTTCATATGCATTGGGAAAACAAGGTCATCAACACTTTTACCTTCAAAAAAGTCAGTGGCATCTGCAAATGATTCTGCAGGTGCATTTAAAGTCAGCGACATCATATATTGAGTGTTATTTAAGGTTCCGCCTTTACCGTAATTGGCTTTTGGATTGTCTTGATGACGACCATCACCATGGCAAAGCGCTCCACCCATGCCCGCGGTGTACACTTCATCCATGTATTTTTTGAATGACCAAGTCATGCCCATCCAATTAATAGGTGATTGCAAAAAGACGATATCTGCCCATTGATGGTTCTCAAGTTCAGTTTCTACATCAAATTCGTCTTGTGTATTAACCACCCGAGTTTGATAGCCTTTTGCTTGAAAAAAAGCGTCGGCTTTTTCGATTAAAGCAGCATTTAACTTACCTTCAGAAAAAGGGTAATAGTGATGTGCGTTAAGAATTAATACGTTTTTCATAGTTGAGTATCCGTTTGCTAGTTACTTTATCGTGTTCAAAATACATTCTGTGGTATATAATAGTAACCTAGATTATTTAATCAACCAGTTACCTTTTTGTAACTAGGCTGAAAAATGCGAGGATGTTTTGGAAAGTTCAGTAGAAACAGATAGTAAGGGTAGAAAAAAAGTTTTAAATGCTTGCATGGAGCCGTGTGCTATTGAAAAAGGCATGCGTTTGATTGGCGGTAAATGGACGGGCTCTATTATCTATCATTTAAAAGATGGCCCTGTGCGCTTTAATGATTTAACGCGCATGCTGGGTGGTGCAAGTAAAAAAATGATCGACCAACGTCTAAAAGAGCTTGAAAGTAGAGCGATGATCACCCGTCATGTTATTAGTACGCGTCCGATAGCGGTGACCTATGAGCTTACTGACTTTGGCCGCTCAGCACTGCATATTCTTGATGAGTTACGGGTTTGGTCTGAATCGAATGAGATTTAACGCCAGTACTTTGCACTGGCGTTCATTATTTACGGAAAAGAGTAGCGTACAATTCGTTTTACTACAGAAAAGTACTGGCGAAAGAAGCCGCCGGTATTGTAGTGAATACCGTGCTCTTTAAAGATAGCTTGCACCTTTGGGGCTATTTCGCGGTAGCGCTTTGCTGGTAAGTCTGGGAATAAGTGGTGCTCTATTTGATAGCTCAAGTGCCCAGTCATTACATGAAACAGGTTACCCCCTTTGATATTTGATGAGCCCAACGCTTGGCGATAATACCATTGGCCTTGCGATTCATTTTCGCAGTCTTGCTGGTTAAATGTTTCAACTTCACCGGTAAAGTGCCCGCAAAAGATAATGGTTGAGGTCCACAGGTTACGTAATAAATTAGCCGCTAGGTTACCTGTGAAAACCCACAAAAATAAAGGCCCAGCAAGCAATGGAAAGAGCAGGTAGTCTTTCACTAGCTGGCGTGCACCTTTACTAAAAAAGCGCTTTTTAAGTTCGCTGTGCGGTACTTTGTAATCGCGGTCATCTTTTTTCTTGCCAAAAAATACTCGCTCGGCTGCCATTTCATGGTACGACACACCCCATTGGAACAGCACACTGAGTAATAGGTAAGTGACAAATTGCCACAGGTTTTTTACCCGCCAACGAAAGTCATTCGATAAGCGCAGTAATCCATAACCGAAGTCGCGATCTTTACCAATAATATTGGTATAGGTGTGGTGCTCGTAGTTGTGAACGCGGTTCCAACTAGCTCCATCGCACGCTATATCCCACTCGTAAGACTTTGAATTTATATATTTATCATTCATCCAGTCGTATTGGCCATGCATCACATTGTGGCCAATTTCCATGTTATCGAGGATTTTTGCTGTGGCTAAACTAAGCACACCCACGAGCCATAAAACTGGCTGAATAAAGCCTAGCATTAATAAAATTCGGCCACTCCATTCAAACACTCGCTGGCAAACAATAACGCGGCGAATATATTTTGCATCTTGCTCACCGAGCCTTGATTTTACATCTGCTTTAACGCTATCGAGTTGAGCTGCTAATTTTTCAAAATTGACTGTTTTTGTTGTCTTCATGCTGATAACTCCACGTCACTGACTGGTTGCGATATGCAAAGTTGAATTAATTGCTCTGAGCTATCAGAGAGCTCACCGGTACGAATATCACGCACTATGCCTTGCTTTTTAACGCACTGGCATTGATGGCAAATGCCCATACCACAGCCAACTGTCACCGGTTGCTTATTCGCTTGTAAGTGGGTCAGTAAGGTTTGTTGGTTATCAATCGTGAATGTTTTGCCCTGATGAGTGAGTGTTAGTTCGTGCTTATCAGAGGTTGCTAAAACAGCAGGGACTGCACTGAAATGCTCACTATTTATAGGTGTATCTAACTGTTCAGCTAAAGTAGCTGCTTGGTTATACAAAGAAGTTGGGCCGCATACTAACCAGTGTTTATGCGCATTTGGTTTCAGCCATGTCGTCGCATCGCCATCTTTGCTGCGCTCAAGTAAGTGGTAATCAAAATTGCTCAGTGATTGTTTTAGTTGCTCAAGCTCATCTTTAAGCCAGTGGCTGTTTGGTTTTGCGTAATAAAGCAAGGTTATGGTTTTTTTGCTATCAGCGGGTATAGATTTAAGCATAGCTATAAATGGCGTAATGCCAGAACCACCGGCAAGCATAATTAAAGAGCGAGCAGTGTTTGGCATAACAAACTGGCCTTTAGGCTCAGAAATATTAAGCCATTGCCCAGACTTCAGACTAGTTAGCTTTGATGTAAACGCGCCTACCTCTTGACTGCGGATCAGTAACCTAATTTGACCTTGCTGTTTTGCCATGTGTGGTTCGCTGGCTATAGTAAATACACGCGTTAGCAATCGCCCATTTGTTTGTATAGTTAACGCAATATTCTGGCCTGCTTGATGAATTGGCCATGCTTTTTCTGGTTCAAGAACCAGCTCAACACTTTGTTCAGCAAACACTTGTACGTGTTTTACTTGTGCACGAAAGTAGCCTTCGCGCCAGCCAGGTTTAAAGCACTGGATCACAGGTTCCCAGTATCCAGCCCATGATTGATGATGTAATAAGTGTTTTGATAATGAATTAAATAACGCGCTCATTTTTTGCCTTTAGCTTACAGGTGTACGCTCACTTAACGCACAAGTGTAAGTCGAAAAGTGATAATTGCAAGTCTAATTTGAGTATTAGCTCTAAATTGACGGAGCTTTATTCAACTTTTAAGAATTTAAAATGTGATAAGGAGAGCTTTAGGAATAGCTGCTTTTTATTTTAATTCATGGGGATATGCTTGATAGGTTCAGCTCATGTAGGTAATTATTCAGGGAAGTGAGAGTGTAGAGCTCATTTACAGGACGTGTTTGAATTTGGCTATAAAGCTTAACAACAATAGCCAGTTTAGTTTGCAGCTTTGCCACCGGCCCTAGTGGCAAAGCTAAATTGACAGTTTGAGATGTAAGATGGGGTATTCGTTGCTTTGTGAGCCAATTCAATCTAGTTAATTCTTATGCAAACATTATCCCATCTGGGTTTTGTTTGAAGCTATCCTTACTCTCTAGATTGCGCCACACCTTTTCGTGAAAGTAAAACGCAACCGTATTGACCGCAGGCTCAACAATGGCAACCAAGCCACCAATTAAAAAGCTACCTGTTAAAAAGTAGGTCACTGTAAACGCGATTGTGAAGTGCATTATTGCAAAAGTAACTGTTTTAATCATTTTGAATACCCTAACTCTCATAATTTGATGAGTTTAGTATTGCTCATTATTTTTAATCTTTAAAATGGAATAAAAAGATTATTGTAATCGGAAAAGTGGATTGTAATTTTCACGGTAATGCTCATGAAGTTTTATTTCAAATTCTACGAACTCAAATAGAAGTAGATGGTGAGAGTTGTTCGGAAATATGCTTGTCAGTTGGGGTAATAAACTGCGTATTGCTCACGATAATGTAAGGCGGATCTTGAGGGCTATAAAGAGTAGTAAGCTTATATAATTAAATGACTTAAGTTTATTTTAAGTTTAAACAAGTACAGTAGAGTTTCGCTAATAAGTAAACAAGATAATTTTAGATAGCTCATTTTTTGTTTTAGATCATTACAGCAAGAGCGCTCAAAGGATAGCTTAATTGTGAGTCTATATTACGTATAAATTGGGCACTTATCTAAAGGCGTTTTTACTAAAGAGGCATTATGAATATTAAAAATACAACGACTCATTACAATACTTTTTCTATTGTATTGCACTGGCTTATGTTTATTTTAATCGTCACTGTTTTTGGCAGTATTGAATTGCGCGAGTTGTTTGATAAAGGTACAGAAACCCGCGACGCTTTTAAAATGTGGCATTTTATGTTGGGTTTATCTGTTTTAGCTCTAGTAAGTATAAGGTTAGTGGTGCGTGTTCTGGCAGGCTCAACGCCAGCGATAAAACCTGAGCCTGCAAAGTGGCAAAATACATTGGCTAAACTAGTGCACCTTGCGCTCTATGTCTTCATGATTGCAATGCCAATAGCTGGTTGGCTGATATTGAGTATGGCTGGTAAAGCAGTGCCATTTTTTGGCTTAGAGCTTCCTCCTTTAGCAAGTGAAAATAAAGACCTTGCTAAAACGATTAAAGAATTACACGAGACAGTGGGTGAAGTTGGCTACTACTTAATAGGTATACATGCCGCTGCTGCATTAGTTCACCATTACTTTTTGGCAGATAACACCTTAAAACGTATGTTACCTCTAAAAAGTGAACATTTAGATAAGTCTGAGTAGTTAAACCTTGATGCCACATACCATGATTTATCGTGTTATGTTTATGGCGCAAAGAGCCACTATTGCCACTTTCTTCAATCACACTGAAGAGAATTAGTTAGCGAACATCGTAAAAGCTATAACTGACTAATTCTCATACTCGCTTTCTATATCACTAAAAAATAGTGCTACTTCTTATAGACTTACAAATAAATAGTGCTTCATAATTATATTCCTACCTATTGGTAGTTTTTATTATAATTTATTTTTTTGGTCTTAATTTAGGGATATATAGAGCGATGATGAAATTTAGGATGCTCGGTTATTTTGTTTTTTTTCTTTTAATATGTAGTTTTCATGGTGCAGCGCAAGATAGCAAGCCTAATCAAGTCACTATCACTGCCTTAGATGAAGGGGTATGGCTACATACATCTTATTATACTTACCCAAATGGTACACGATTTCCTTCAAATGGTTTAATTGTTAAAGAAGGAGATAGTTTGACACTTATCGACACTGCGTGGGGAGAGTTACTCACTTTAGATCTTCTCGAAGCAATACACTCTGAAATTAAACTGCCAGTAAGCAAAGCATTTGTTACACATGCCCACGGCGACCGAGCTGCAGGAGTTGATGTACTTGAATCTAAGGGGATCGATGTTTTTGCCCATCCATTAACTGTTCAGCTAACGACAGAGCAAGGAGCGGCAGTGCCAAACAATACTATTAAAAAGCTTAAAGAAGCAGGCTCAGTTGTTAAATTTGGCTCACTTGAGTTGTTTTATCCAGGGGCTGGGCATGCAATGGACAATGTTATGGCATGGTTACCTGAAAAAAGAATTTTATTTGGTGGTTGTGCGGTTCGATCACTTCAGTCATCATCTGTTGGTAACTTAGTTCATGGCGACATTCATTCTTGGCTAAATATAACAAAGCAATTAAATAAACAATTTAAAAGCGCTGTGATGGTTGTTCCCGGGCATGGTGATGTGGGCGGATATGAGTTGCTCTCTCACACAGAAAAATTAATATCCGATCACCTTAAATAGACGTTGATGATGGTGGCTTTAAACTAAATCTGAACAGTTTAAAGCCCCTTTATTTCCTTGTGGTCTGCGCTCAAAAAGTACGTAAAATCCAACGTGAAAGTAACTTTAAATTCGCTTTGTATTATTTCAAACTCGTCTTGCCGAATTTGACTGGTAATGAAAAATGAACCTGCAGATACTGTTAATTAAAAGTAAATACTTTTAAATTTGAACACACATCTAAAGGTTGAATATGCACACAATAAATAAAAAGGCATTAGCAGTTGCTGTCGCTTTAGCTTGCTCATTACCTGTACATGCACAAAACGAAAATCAGCAGGATATTGACAATAAAGTATCAAAAGAGCCGCAAAGTGGCTTAGAAATCATTTCTGTTACGGCAACAAAACGCAAAACGAAGTTGATGGAAACACCGGTAGCAATTACGGCGTTAACAGAAGCTGAGCTTAAAAAAAATGGTGTTAATAATATTAAGGATATTGCGAACCTTGTTCCTAGTCTTGATATTTCAACAGCAACCGACCAATCAGCACCCGTTATTTCAATGCGCGGGGTACGCTCAACCAACCTAACAGAGCTAGGTGATCCAGCGGTTGGTGTGCACTTAGATGGTGTGTATTCACCGAGAATGCAAGGTGCGCTTGCATTGATGTACGATATTGACCGTGTTGAAGCATTACGTGGTCCTCAAGGCACCTTATTCGGCCGAAATTCTACGGTTGGTAGTATTAATGTTATATCTGCAAAGCCACAATTTGAAAACTTCTTTGGTAATGTGAATGTTGAGGCAGGTAAGTACAACAGCAAAAACATTGATGGCGTTGTTAATATTCCTATTAACGAGGAATTTGCAGTTCGTTTCGCAGCAAAAGGTTTGAAGCGTGATTCTTATTTAGAAGGCTACTATGATCCTAACCAGTACGATACTCGCAGGCTTTCTGATGATGTATTAAATGCACCTGTAATATCAGATGACTCTTATCAAGGTGTTGGTCAAACTGTTACTCAAAGAGAAAACTGGTGGATTGATGGTGCTGGTACCGATCCAGAAGCACAAAAAGTTCGCGCATTAACACCTGCAGATAAAAGTGATTTTTATAACAATGCAGATGAATATTCATTCCGTGTGAGCACACTTTGGGAGCCATTGAATGGTAATTTCTCAAACCATACGGTTTTCCAAAAGTACGTAAATAACAGCAACAATAATCTTGATTTAGTTAACTGTGATAAGTTAAGAGGACGTCCAGCTGAAATGGGGGGCGATTGCTCAAATTTCTTGCCAAGTGACAACACTTATCAAGCGGTTGTGAATGTTCCTGGACAATTAGATTTAGACATCACTTATCTTCGCAACACATTAAATTATAACCTAAATGATGAATACAATATCGTTTGGTTGATGGGTTATGAAGACATGAAAAGAGAGTCAGCACAAGACAGTGAAGTAGGTCTTGACCCATGGGATGGTGCAACCTACTTTTTAAACGGCACTGGGGCTGAATCGTTTTCAACAGAATTACAACTTCAATCTGATGAATATGGTGACTTCATATGGATTGTAGGGGCAAACTACTTCCACGAAAAAACCACAACCGTGGGTTATTATGATAATCCAATGGATGATAAAGCGTTTTGGGATCAACCTGATCGCTCAACAGATGCATTTGCCATTTTTGGTCAAGGAACATACAAACTAACCGAGAAGTTACATGCAACTTTAGGCTATCGTTTTAGTGATGAAACTAAGCAAGACAAAGGCGGCAGAACGTATCGATGCTCAAATGCCGATGGGTGTGCTGTAGGTTGGTTAAATAGAACAGACCTAAACAATCTGCCAGTCGACTATTACGAAGACCCATCTATATATGCGTCCTACTTTGAAAATGACAACAAAGGAAGCTGGCAACATCATGACTTCCGTGTTGGCTTAGATTATGACATTTCATCAGAAACCATGCTGTATGCATATTTAGCGAGTGGCTTTAAAGCGGGTGGTATTGGTGATGTATACGAAGTAGTTAACGATAGAACCGGTGATGTTACCCGGTTTGAAACGAAGTTTGATCCAGAAGAAGTATTAACGTGGGAGCTAGGGGCTAAATCAAGCTTTTTTGATAACTCACTGAATTTAAAAGCTGCTTTTTTCTATACAGACTATACAGATATGCAATACGCATCGGTTGGTTCGATCGGTAATGTTGAACGCTTATCAGTGGTGGAAGATGATAACGGAACACCGATTTTAGGTGATGATGGCGAGCCTCTTCTTGATTATCAAAATCAACCTGTGATTGCTTATTACACTCAGAATGTTCCAGCATCAACAATTAAAGGTATTGAATTTGAATTTGACTGGAAGCCATATCCAAATGGTCGCATCACAGGTTACGTAACTTGGACTGACGCTAAAATTACGGAAGATTGGAATACTAAGTGGGATTATGATTCAGAGTATCTATTTGATATCTCTTATGAAGAATCAAAAGATCCAGAAAACACATTGTTAGCGACAAACCTCAAAGGCAACAACCTAGCAATGACACCTAAATACACAGCGAATATTAGTTATACGCATACGTTCAATTTAGGTGAGTATGGCTTTATTCATGGTTGGTTTAACGCAAGTTGGAAAGATAAATCGTATTCAACGGTGTGGAATCTTGATAAACATTTAGATGATATGGATTTTGCAGTTTCAGACGAAGCGACAAAATATATTGATGATAGCCGAGATGCATTCGCCGTTTATAACGCATCTTTGAAGTATGAGCCTCAAAGCCAAAAATGGTATGCGGAGTTATTCATTAACAACGCTTCTGATGAGACCATTCAATATTGGAACAACACAAGTAAAGGTGTACCAAAAGGTAGTTTTGGCATGCCGAGATACTATGGTGTTAGAGCCGGTTTCTCATTTTAACCTTACGATTAAGCGCTCTCATATTGCTTAGCAATATGAGAGCTAACCAGATTAAGAGGCAAAAAAATGAAAAAATTATGGCTACCTCTAGCAACTTTATGTGTTACTTTTTTATCCCCTAGTTTAAGTGCAAACTACTTCAAAGATAACTTTTCTTGGGGATACAACACGAGTATTTGGACTGCACGACAAGGTGATAATGGCACGCCATTTGGGTGCTCCTTTGAGCCGAATATGCAAAGTCCCAGCGAGCATGGCTTAACTCTAACCTTATCGCAAGGCACATGCTCAGAATTACAGAGCAATCAGTTTTACAGTTATGGCAAGGTACAAGGTCGATTAAAGTCAGGCAATGTTGCTGGTACGGTTTCATCGATATTCACTTATACCTCATGGTGGGATAGTCCAGGTCGAGCATGGCAAGAAATAGACATTGAATTGCTGCCCTTACTTGGTAATGTTGTACATACAAATATTATCTATCAACCGCAAGGTGGTTTATATCAAAGCTGGGAACAAGACATCGATTTAAGCCAATTTGGGCTTGATTACCGTGAAAATCTGCTCATGATAGGCTTTGATTGGTCTAGCAGTGTTATTCGTTGGTATCTGTATGATGCCAATGGCCAAGAGCAAACTATTCGTACCGTTTATAAAGATAATGGTGATGGTGTGCTGGCAAATAATGAGATACCTGCATACGCTTGGCCTGTTGATAACACCAAAATTATGATTAATCACTGGCACGGCGATAACTCACAAGAAGCCAATTACTTTCCTGGGCAATATTATGGTGCTTCATCTTGGGTATATTATGATTTTATTGAATACATACCTAACTAACTATTTATTTTTCAACGTGTTGTATTATAGGTTTTAAATGTCTAGATTTAAATTTCCACCATTATTATTAAGCCCATTGGTTCTTATTGGGCTTGTTTATAGTCATCTTTCACATGCCATCGACAGCGAACAGGTAAACTGGCCTGATGTAAACACTAAACTCAAACAAGACCCTGCTGTTGAGAAGCAAATTGATGAGCTCATTGAAGGAATGACAATTGAGCAAAAAGTAGCACAAATGGTTCAACCTGAAATAGGCTATTTAAGTGTCGAACAGATGCGCAAGTATGGCTTTGGATCTTACTTAAATGGAGGTAACACCGCGCCTTATGGTAATAAACGTGCCTCGATGAAACAGTGGCTTCAATATGCCGATGAGATGTATCAGGCATCAGTAGATGCATCGATAGATGGAAGCGCAATTCCGACGGTTTGGGGCACAGATGCAATGCATGGACATAGCAATGTTTATGGAGCTACGTTATTTCCACATAACATAGGTTTAGGTGCAACCAGAGATAAAGAGCTAATTAAACGCATTGGTCAAGCGACAGCAAAAGAAGTTGCTGCAACCGGAATAGAATGGAGTTTTGCGCCTACTGTCGCAGTGGTCAGAGACGATCGGTGGGGCAGAACATATGAGAGTTATTCTGAGAACCCTGATTTAGTTAAAGATTACGCAGGCGAAATGGTTGTAGGTATTCAGGGAAGCATCAACAATGATTTCTTAACAGGAACAAATCGTATTGCAACAGCAAAGCACTTTGTTGGTGATGGTGGAACTGAACGTGGTATAGACCGTGGCAACACTATTATTGATGAAAAAGGTTTGAGAGATATTCATAGTCCTGGCTATTTTTCAGCAATAAATGAAGGTGTTCAGTCAGTTATGGCATCTTTTAATAGCTGGAACGGTCAACGTGTGCACGGTGATAAGTATTTGCTAACAGAGGTACTTAAAAAGCAAATGGGCTTTGATGGCTTTGTTGTCAGTGACTGGAATGCTCACAAATTTGTTGAGGGTTGTGATTTAGAGCAATGTGCTGCAGCTATCAATGCAGGTGTTGATGTTATTATGGTTCCAGAGCACTTTGAAGCCTTTTATCACAACACGGTTGCGCAAGTGAAAGAGGGTACTATTTCTGAAGAAAGAATTAATGATGCTGTTCGACGTTTTTTAAGAGCGAAGATCAGATGGGGCTTATTCTCAAGAGGTAAACCATCAAGCCGATCTGAATCTCAGCATCCTGAATGGTTAGGTGCTGCCGAGCACCGTGAGCTTGCTAGAGAAGCTGTTCGTAAGTCATTAGTACTATTGAAAAATAATGACCAAATACTGCCAATTAAAGCAACAAGCAAGATACTGGTTGCTGGTGATGGTGCCGATAGTATTGCAAAGCAAGCAGGTGGATGGAGTGTTTCGTGGCAAGGCACAGACAACACCAATGACGACTTTCCAAATGCGACGTCAATTTTTGGTGGTTTAAAGAAGCAAGTTGAAAATGCCGGTGGGCAAATTGAACTAAACGAAGCCGGAAACTACTCGGTCAAACCTGATGTAGCAATTGTTGTTATTGGCGAAGAACCTTATGCAGAGTGGTTTGGTGATATCGAATATCTTGAATATCAGCATAAAACAAAAGCAGATCTAGCATTATTGAAAAAGTTAAAAGCAGACGGCATTGCGGTTGCTACTGTATTTTTGAGCGGTAGACCACTTTGGATAAATAAAGAACTCAATGCATCTGATGCATTTGTTGCTGCATGGTTACCTGGCTCAGAAGGCGAGGGCGTAGCAGATGTTTTATTGACCGATTCGAAGGGCAACATTCAACATGATTTTTCAGGTAAGTTGAGCTTTTCATGGCCAAAGTATGACACGCAATACACATTAAACTTAGGTGATGAAAACTATGATCCATTGTTTGCTTACGACTACGGATTAACCTACCAAGACACGGTTAATGTGCCTTTACTGAGTGAAAAAACATCACCTAAAAAGCAAGCTAATGAAGACGCAAAGCCACTGTTTGTTAGAGGCTTAGCAGAGAACTTAGTTTGGCGCTTAAAAGACGCAAATACCGCTGCCATCGAAACAACAGGTTCATCTGCAACTAGTGGTGATGGTGCTAGTTTGTTAATGCAATCAGTTAACTTGTCTTATCAGGAAGATGCAAGACAATTCATTTGGCGAGCAGGCGCAAAGAAAGCTACTTTGAGCTTAAGCTATAAGCAGCCTGAAGTGCTCAGTGATGCAAGTAAGTCAGCTATTCTTGAACTTAAAATGAGAGTTAACACAGCGCCAAGTAAAGCGACTCAAATACAATTAATGTGTAACAATAACCATTGCATGCGTAACATTAAGTTTGAATCAATAGAAGCCTTGATGAATGATAAGAAATGGCATACGTTAGCGATACCGTTAAATTGTCCATCTGCGTTAAATACTATGACCAAGGTGACAGAGGTGCTAAACGTTTCAGCAAATGCTGCCAGCTTAGCTGTTGCGGATATAGCACTGACTAGTAAACCAAATGCAGATGCTTATTTACTCTCATGCTCTGACTAAATCTTAGTAAAGCTGATGAGCAAGTAATGCCCATCAGCTTTACCTTATGGATTGAATAATTTGAATACTAGTAACCCCCGCAGCCACTTATTTTGGCTGTTTCAGATATGTGGTTGGGTTGTTTACGCAATGCTAACCGAATTAATGATTAAAGTACCAAGTGATGAGCCTTGGACTATCCATATCCCGCATCTGATTATTGATACAATCTGCGGCTTTTTAATTACCCTGTTCCTGCGAAAAGTATTCTCCTATATCAATTTTATTGAGCTAAAACTGAAGATTGCGCTTCATGTTGTCGTTGTTATAACTGCGACGTTAATTTGGACACAAATAAAGTGGATTACGCTGCAGTGGTTTTATGGAAACTTTTGGCAACCAATGACGTGGTTTGACTTTGGTACATGGACGTCGGCGTCATTAACAGTGCTTTCAACATGGGCCGCGTTTTATTATGGGATCAAGATTTATTTAGATAACTTAGAGCAAACGCAAAAAGCAGCTGAAGCCACACACCTAGCAAAAGAGTCACAATTAAAAATGCTGCGTTATCAGCTTAATCCCCACTTTATGTTCAATAGTATAAATGCGATTTGTACATTGATTTTGAAGAAAGAAAGTTTAGAAGCTGTCAAAATGCTCGAAAAACTGTGTGATCTATTGCGCCACAGCTTATATACAGATCCACTTGAGAAGGTAACAATTAAGGAAGAAATCGGCATTCTTAGCAATTATTTGGATATAGAAAAGTGTCGATTTACTGATAAGCTTGTTGTTGATATTTCTGTTGCCGATGGTTGCAACGAGTTGTTGATCCCCTCTATGTTGATTCAACCCCTTGTCGAAAATGCTTTAAAGCATGGTATGTGTTCAAACCAGAAAATGTGTATCACCATTGCAATAGAAAAAACGAAGAGTTATTTAAATATAAAAGTGTCTGATACTGGCAAGGGATTTGGTGAGGAAAGTACCAACAAAAGAGGTATCGGATTAGCCAATTGTGAGCAGCGTTTAAAGCTAATGTACGGAAAGTCACACCGTATAGAAAAGGGCAACTTAAGCGAAGGTGGTGCTTGGGTATGTATAACATTACCTATGAGTGGTCATAATAAATGATAAAACTAAACACGATACTGGTTGATGATGAATACAGCGCCGTCGAAGGTTTACGTATTCGACTCGAACATTTTCCTGAAATTAATATTGTTGGTAGTGCATGCAGTGTTGACGATGCAATTGAGCTGATAAATAACAAAGAAATAGATTTAATTTTCTTAGACATCGAAATGCCCTCTAAATCAGGTTTTGAATTGATAAAGCATTTTCAACCTGAGGCATGTCCTGCGGTCATCTTTGTCACAGCATTTCATCAACATGCGGTCCAAGCTTTTGAAGTTAGAGCCATCGATTATTTATTAAAACCGGTAAAACTAGATAGACTTGCTGAAGCTATTGAAAGAGTTATAAGTAAAGTAAAGCTATTTCAAAAAAGTGAGTTGATAGCGCTACAACAAGAAGTGAGTAGCAAGTCAGAGCAAAACAAACACTCTGCTAATCAGTCTGATTATAATTTTGACAGTGATCACTTGGTTATCCGGGATGCTAAAAACCCGATTCAAATAATTTCATTCACCGATATTCTTTGGATTGATGCGGCTGGCGATTATATGTGTGTGCACACCGCGACCGATACCCATGTTATGCGAGCAAGATTAAAGGAACTCGAGAGTAATATGCTGCCTGAGGCATTCTTGCGGATCCATAAGTCGACAATTGTTAACTTAGCCTATGTAAGACAGCTTGAGCCATTGCGCAACTCAGAGTACATGGCAACCTTAACTACAGGTAAAACCTTAAAAGTAAGTCGAACCTACAGTAAGCAATTAAAAAAGCTGATTTAAATAAATCGGTGCTGTTTTACAACACCGCGTTATAAACAGCACCTTACTATGCAGTAGTATTTATGGCTGTTTTGACCAAACTGATTTTAGAATGTTAAACCCTATCGCACCGAGAACGACACCTGTTACTTTATCAATATAAAATGCGGCTCTAATGAATTTTTGTCTGATAGTCGTTTTTGACAACATATAAATAATTGCCACATCCCAAAAAAAGACGACTAATGTCATCCATACTCCTAAAAGCACTTTAAAGCTAATGCTGTCCTCAGGGGTTAGTGCAACAGTAAACAAGCTTAAATAAAATAATAAGTTTTTAGGGTTTAAAATACCTGAGAGAAACCCAGTTACAAACTCTTTGCAAAAGCATGATAATGAAAATTCAGTGGATGCCTTGGTATTTGTGGAGAAATTAGCATAGGCATTTTTAGGGGCTTTTAAGGCGTGATAGGCTATATACATCAAAAATAAGCCACCAATAACTTTGAGCGTTACCATCAAACCAATTGAGGTGGATAATATGGCGCCAACTCCAATTAAGCATAAGGTAATATACACTGCATTAGCTGTTGCGATCCCAAGTGCTACGCCAATCGCATTCTTTTGATTGCCTTTTAATGCACTTTTAACAACCAAAACAAAATCGGGCCCAGGACTTAGCAATGCAAGAAAGTGTGCAGCTGCAACCGAAACAAATATACTGATTAAATTAATATCCATAAATTCCTCAAAAAATAATAATACCAATCTGCAATTCTTAATTATTTTAAGGGATAAAACGTGTCGCTAGCTGCGTTAAAGTTTCTTATTTAGAACCACTAAATAACGAAATTATTGCCGTGTTATTAGCGAGGTTTTATTGCCTCAGAGTAGTTTGCTTAATTAAGTGAATTGCCATATTCAAAAATTAAATGGGTCAAATTAACATCCTTTTCTTGCTTTAATCGAAAACACTAAAGGAACTTGATGTCCTTTGTGAAGTAATTGGTAGCCTTTATCATGAACATACTCTAAGCCTTCAAAGCAGTCATAAGGGCTATATGGGTATTCGTCGAATGACTCAATCGTCAAACCAGCCTGAATGAGTGAGTTTATAATGTCACTAATTGAGTGGCTCCAGGTTACTGTTTTTGACTTTGTACCATCACAATTTTCGGTGTATGTTCCTTCTTCTTCAATGGTAGGTTCAGAGTCATGAAAATAAGAGTAGCCATTTAATAACTCATTAAAAGAGTGAAATTCAACCAGACATAAAGTGCCGCCAGCTTGTAAAGAGTTAGCAATTACTTTAGCCCATCGATTTAAATCTGGTAACCAATTTAGAACACCATAAGAAGTGTAAACAATATCAAAAAGTTGCTGGTTGATAGCGTCAAAATCGTAAACATTACTTTCGATAAAAGTGGCTTCTAAATTTAAGTTTTGTTTGAGCTCATTGGCATACTCAATTGCAGTAGGCGACAAATCAACACCCGTTACACACGCGCCAAGCCTTGCCCAAGAGAGCGTGTCTTGACCAAAATGACACTGTAAGTGCAATAGCGATTTATCTTTCACATCTGGGAGTAGGGCGAGCTCGATGGGGTTGAGTGAGTTTCTCCCATTTTTAAACATTGGTATATTGTAAAAACTAGACTGGGTATGAAGATCAGTTCTTTTATTCCATGTTTCTCTATTTACTTTAATATAATCCATATGCGTCCTATCCAGCTAACTTCTAATTAGGCACTGCTCAATCATTGCAGCAATGCCTAATAGAAATAATAATATATTATATTTTACACAACAAACATAAGCCTTTAGTCACATTGAGAACCCAGTTCTCCCACAGTAGTCTGCCAGTCCGATCTTTGCCTGTCGCTTGATAAGATAACTGAACCAAATAAGTTAACTTTTGGCGGTGCAAAACCGCAAAACTCAAGCGTGTGTCGACCCAACTGCTCTAAAATAGGCTGTGCTAATTGATCTATTAGCTCCTTTGGGGTGTCCATGGTTAGGATAAGTCTTGCTGTTTTGCCGGTTAAAAGTGGTGTTGGAAGTAAACTATTTTGTTCAAACGTAAAGGTAACCCCAGGCAAAAAAACGCGATCAAACAGCCCTTTTAATTTAGCGGGTAGGCTACCCCACCAAACTGGCGAAATAAGCACGAGATGATCGGCCCAAAGGAGTGCATTTGTAAATGCTTCTAAGCATGACTCTAACGGCTGTACCTGATCATAACCAAAGCTGAGATCTGGGTTAAAGTCCATTTCAGACAGTCTAAAAGTACGTATATTTGCCGTTTCTTTAGCAGTGCATTCATATGCATCCACTAAAGAGTCAGCAAAGCTATTGGGTTTTGGGTTTCCGTTTAAAATGAGTATGTTTTTCACAATCAAGACCTTTGTGTTAGGAAATAATTGCTACTCTAAAGCCTCCCCTTAACGGGAGAGTCAATCACTATCTGAAAAAACTTTGAAATTTTGTTCAGTCAACGTTCCGACGAAATTTCCGTAAGTGCAGTTACTAAACTGATATAAACGCTTTTATAAAGTGGTCAACAGGTGCAATATAGTTAGATTTTATTAAGCCAACTAAACGACTCACGTAAAAACCCCATGGCGTGGTGTTTTATTAATTCTCCATGAGCCATAATGATAACTTCCGGCTCCCAAGCCAATATTTTTTCAAAATGCTGTCTAGCTTGAGGCTTTTTAAACATAAAGCTGAGGCGCCAATCTATCGGTGTTTTTCCGTTAGGAGCTAAGAGCCCCGCACCTTTTGCGAGCCATTTTTGCCAAGCCTTAAAGTTGTCACCAGAAAAGTTCTCAATCAGATCAGTCACAATCAATGTTTTTGAGTTGTTATGGAAAAACACACACTCTTCCATAAAGGGTGAGCCTGTAAATAACTCTTGGGAAATATCTGCCTGCCACTGCCAGTCCAAGTCGTCATTAAGGGATGCATCAAAAGAGATATCATTGCGCTTTTTGATGACCTCACTAGTGCCATAAGTTTTAGCATCGGGATACGCTGCAATCCATTGTGGTAAAAACAAGTGATGTAAGTGATTAGGAGCTATAAGGTATTTAACCGGGCCTAACTGGTCTATTTGGCTCTTTAAGGCATCACTTAGGTGGATAGGACTGTGCACCCATAGATCGCCATTCGCGAGTTTAATAACAGTCATGCGGGTTGTAAAAGGTAAAAAAAAGAACGTTACTGCTTCACCATCAAAAATCCAAATGTCGGTTGCTAACTTTTCCATGATCTTCCTTAATTAATTCGTAAGAACGCTTAATTATTTTCAGGGATTAAGCCTGTCGCTACCTGCATTAATGATTTCTTATTTAGAACAACTAAATCAGTAATCTTTGCCCCGTTATCAACGAGATTTAATTTGTCTAAATTGCTACCTAATAGAGCGAATTGGTATGAAATCGAAGTTATTAAAGGCCCAATTTTTGAAAATATAAAAACGACTTTATTGAAAGCACACTGTGTATGCTATCTAGCTTGATTAAATCAATAACCTACAGCGATTATAAACTCTCCACTTAAGGGGAGAGTCAACTAACTATTTGATGTTAATAAGGCCAACACATGAATCAATATGGGCGATTTTTTGTTTTGTCTGCTCAATTTGTGTTTGCAAACGACTCTTAAGATGCAACAAAAATTCTCTAATCTCGGCCCAGTTTGCTTGCCCGTTTTCATACTTTATAAAGCCCTTCAACTCAGCGAGTGTAACCCCCAGTAATTTTGCTTCTGAGATTAGCTTTAATACCTCTATGTGTTCATTTGTATAAACACGGTACTTTCCTTGACGTTGAGGGGTTGTTATGAGGCCTTTTTCTTCGTAAAAGCGAATTGTTTTAACGGATAAATTGGTTTTTTTGGCTACTTCACCGATAAACACCTGCTTCTCCATTTCTATAGCAATTTTGTTCGTTACTTTTTAACAAGCGATATCGTATTCGCTTTTTATTAAGATCTGGTTAAACGTGTTGTTGAATCGCGGATCAACAAGTTTGGCGTAAATATATGCTCTATATTAGCGCGATTTTGTTTATACACCTGTTTTAACACTAAGTTCGCGGCCATAGTACCCATTTTTTCGACAGGGTTATCAACGGTCGTCAAAGTTGGATATAAATAATTTGTGAAATGAACATTATCAAAGCCGATGATTGCCAGATCTTTGGGAAGATCAAGCTTGTGCTCTCTTGCACATTTCATTACGCCCGAGGCCATTTCATCATTTGCACATACAACAGCTGTAAATTCTTTATTGATGTTGAAGAAATGCTGTAAGCCTTTGTATCCGCCTGTTTCTTTAAAGTCACCCACGAAAAGAGACTGCTCGTCAAATGCAATACCATATTCTTTTAGCGCTTTTTTGTGGCCTTCAAGTCGGTTATAAGCATCTGGCTTGAATAAAGGGCCTGCTATGTAATTAATCTGTTTATGGCCTTGCTCAAGTAAGTGCTTAGTCGCTAAATAGCCACCCATTACGTTATCGAGGCTAATGCAGTTTTCTTTCATTTGGTCTACATAGCGACTGATTAGATAGATTGGGGTTTTACCTTTATTTAATTTTACTAAATATTCATCACTTACGGCTTCAACGTGGGCGATGATCGCATCACAGTTACGAGAAATTAAAAATTCTAAGCCACTTTTTTCTTTGTCTTCTTCACTGTGTCCTGGCGTAATAATGACATGTTTACCAGCTGCCCTTAATTGGGCTTCAATAGCAGACATCATTTCACCAAAAAATGCACCGTCTAGCTCAGAGACTAAAATCCCCACACTATTGGTGCAATTTGAAGCAAGAGAGCGCGCTATCGAATTTGGTTTGTAACCTAGCTGCTCCATCGCATCGAGGACTTTTTGTTTGGTTTTTTTGCTGACGTAATCATTTTCATTTAACACCCGAGATACGGTTGATAAAGAAACGCCAGCGAGCTCTGATACCTGATAAATAGTTGCCATAATTACTGTTTGATATAAACCTTAACTGTTTAATTTACAGACTTGCACGCCTAATTGCCAAGTCTTCTGTTATTTTTTCTGTCATTTCAGATGTTAATGGATAAAAGGCCATCAGTGCTGCGGCTATTAGAGCAAACGCAGCTGGTAGCCAACTCATTAGTAGTATCATGCCATCGAGTGAGTGTGCAATGGTGGTTTCGTCCATTCCGTCATAGCCATAACTTGCAAGTACAACAAGCACTAAGGCTCCGGCAAATCCACCCCCCGTTTTTTGCACGAAAGTTCCTGCTGAGTATATGAGGCCAGTGGCACGGCGTTTATTTTTCCACTCAGAATAGTCAGCACTATCCCCAAGCATCGTAAAAAACAGGGTAGGCATCATGGCTGCGAAGAATTCAGACAGACAACCCATAACAAAGATCAGGCTGAGGTTATCATTTGGCAGCCAAAAGAAACAAATGGTAAAGAAGGCACTTAGTAATAATGAAGCGATAAACAAAGTACGTTTACCCAGAATTTCAGCTAATTTTCCTGTACTTAACGCGCCGAAAATTGAGACGATTAATAAAGCTATAAAGTATTGGCCAGTTAAAAGCTCATTACCTACGTAATATTTAAAATAATAAGCAATGACACCATATTTAATGCCATTAAACATCATTGTTAAAAAGCCCATACCTAATAAGATCAGCCATGGTTTATTTGTAAGTAAATCAACCATATCTCGTTGAGTGCCACTTAGCTTACTATGATCGCTTGCAAGTAAGCGACGAATTACGACAGTCATAAAAATCATTGTTGCCGCAAAAAACAAACCGGAGTAGAGCTCGCGATAATAGAAAAATAATGTGATCGCCAATAAAGGAAGAATGATAAAAGGTAAGCTTTTACTTAAATCAGTTAGCTCAGTTTTTAGTGAAACTTGCGTTTTTGTTGCAGGTTGAACGCGCTCCTTTGTACTTACAAACGTGATTAACATGAGTACAGTGAGTAAGGCCGCAAATACATACATAGTGTATTGGTAACCTTGTGCGCTATTTCCTTGCCCAAAGTATGCAACTAAATCAGGTAAAAAGCCCATAACTAATAAGCCACCTGCAAATGCTCCGGCAAAGCGAAAGCCAGACAGTTTAGTTCGCTCTAGGTCATCACCAGTCATAACCCCCATTAAAGCAGAGTAGGGTACGTTACTTACCGTATAAGCTAGAGTGAGCCCTATATAAGTGAAATAAGCATAAAATAGCTTAGCTGCTGGGCTTATGTCAGGTGTTGTGAAGCACAACACCATAAACAAGGCGAGAAAAGGAGTTGACCACAATATCCAAGGACGAAATTTACCGAAACGTGTTTGCGTTCTATCTGCAATCATCCCCATTATTATATCTGTCACGCCATCTGATAAGCGCACAACTAAAAAAAGTAACGCAGCAGCGGCGGCAGAAATACCAAATGTGTCTGTATAAAAAACGGCTAAATAGGCCAAAGCACCACGCCAAACTAAATTAGCGCCGGCATCGCCCATCGCGTAGCCTATTTTTTCGTAGATAGGAAGAGTGTGTTTTATCATTATTGTTGTCTTATTATCGGCGCGTGATTAACTGACTATATGCTTTACCACTTAGCTTTACTGTTCGTACTTGTGTATCGTAATCAACATGAACAATTCCGAAGCGTTTTGAATAACCTTCTGCCCACTCGAAATTATCCATTAAGCTCCATGCAAAGTAGCCAGCCATGTTTACGCCTTGCAGTATTGCGTCATTCACAGCATTTAGGTGTGCATTATAATAGTCAACACGGTCTTGATCGTTTACCTCTCCATCTACCATTTTGTCAGCCATCGCAGCGCCATTTTCAGTGATATAGATTGGCGGTAACTCATATTTTTCATGTAAAGAGACTAATAACTCAGTCAATGCTGGTGGATATATCTCCCAGCCGATATCTGTCATTGGCGCTTGATGAGGCAGTTCATGATAATAATCAGTGTCACTTGCTTCATAACGTAATCGGGTATAAAAGTTAACGCCCAAGAAGTCTAATGGTTGGCAAATAATCTCCATATCGCCAGCTAGAATGTCAGGTCTATGAGCGGCTGGCAACTGTTCGATAATGTCAGGGTAAGCTCCTTGCATTACTGGTTTCATATACCATTGGTTTATGTAGTCATCAGCAAAAGCTGTTGCAGCTAAATCGGCTTCGCTAGACGATACAGGATAACAAGGAGTAAAGTTAAGTACGATACCGTTAAGTGACTCTGGGCTATTTTTATTTAGTACTTTCATAGCTAAGCCATGTGCAAGCAGCAAGTGGTGGGCAGCTTTACGTCCAAATTCTCGGCCTTTGATCCCAGGGGCATGAACACCAATTTCATAGCCTAAATAAGAGCTGCAGAAAGGTTCATTCAAGGTCGCGTATGAATAGACTTTTCCTGATAAGGCCTGACTTACTAGGTCTACATAATGCGCAAATTCGTAAGCAGTTTCGCGATTTAACCAGCCGCCTTTATCCTCTAAATGCTGTGGTAAATCCCAGTGGTATAAAGTGACGAATGCTTTAATATTTCGACGCATTAACTCGTCTAAAATATTAATGTAAAAGTTAATACCTTCTTGATTTAAAGTGCCATCTAATTTTATGACTCTTGGCCATGAAATAGAAAGACGGTAAGCATCTACACCCAAAGAGTCGATTAGTTCAATATCGTCTTTCCATTTTTTGACATGCTCGCAAGCGAAATTACCATTTGAGTTATCAGCGATTTTTCCTGGAGTCGCGCAAAAGGTGTCCCAAATACATGGAAGGCGCTTATCGGCAGCTCCTTCTATTTGAAACGAAGCTGTCGCAACGCCATAGATAAAGTCTTTGCTAAGCATTGTTGAGTTTTTTGGTAACGTGAGCTGAGTCATGAAATGAAACCTTTGGTAAACAAGAGCAAGTAAATCTTGCGGCTAAATTTAAAATTTTATGGTAGCGCTTCCATAAAATTACCGTAATAAACCATAAGGGTGTTTGGTGTTTTGTGGTAGCGCTTCCATATTTAGGTTAGAGGCTAATCTGCAAACGGTCAACCGTTTATTTTATTTAGCTCGAAATATACAGTGAAAATCTGCTTTATCTTTTAATAATTAATAGGTTAATGGTTTATTACTTTTATAACTTTAGCGCTAATTTAAGAGCTAATAACGACGTAACTAAGCTAGGTGCTGTATTATGTTGCTAGCTTTAACTTTTTACAGCCAGCACGCTCAGCTCTTCAATAGTTAGGAAAGTTTAACGCTTATAAGTATCGTCAAAAGAGACATCATTTAGCTTGCAATTAAGGTAAAGCCGACATTTTTGATGTGGCTTTACAGTTCGTTTAATTATAAGTATTTTAGCAATAGTGATGCCTTTTTAGACTTAAGTATCTACAGGGCAGTATTGTTCAATAAACGCTCTATGTGTCGGTAATTGTTGTAAGCGTTGCGCTATTTGCTGTTTGATCCCCTGCATAAATCGGCTTAGCTCTTGATCATTCATCAAAGAAGCTACGTGATGGTATTGCTCCGGCATTATGCCTTGCCCAAGCATGACTTGCACCCAAGAGTCGACGCGGAAAATATCACCATCATCTAAGAAAACTCGTCCAGTCTCTTTAAACAATGCGACTTTATGGGCAAGTGACTTAGGTGTTTCCATTGTTTTACAATGCTGCCAAAATTCACTGTCATCCCTATCGGTGACTTTGTAATGCAAAACAATAAAGTCACGAATACTTTCAAGCTCTGACTGTAATTGTTTATTGTATTCATCAATAGCGTGCTGGGTTATGCCTGTAAAAGGAAATAATCGCATAAAGCGAATAATCCCAGTCATGATGAGGTGGATACTGGTTGATTCAAGAGGCTCTAAAAAACCACTGGCAAGACCCAGCGCTAAACAGTTTTTGTTCCAACCCTTGCGTCGTCGGCCAGTTTTAAATTTGATAATTTTTGGTTCGGTGAGAGTTTCACTGCTTAGATTATTTAATAATAACTGAGTTGCATCATGGTCTGATAAATAACGGCTACAATAGACTAAGCCATTGCCAACTCTATTTTGTAAAGGAATTTGCCATTGCCAACCTGATTGATGAGCAATGGATCGCGTGTAAGGAGCGATTTCGGGTGTCCCTTTCGTTTGAACTGCTACTGCACTATCGCAAGGTAATAGATGTGACCAGTCTTCATAACCAGTATGTAAGGCTTGCTCTATCAGTAAACCTTTAAAACCAGTGCAATCAATAAAGAAGTCACCCGTTATCTCTGTGCCGTCATCGAGCAATAAACTCTTTATAAAACCATTATCAGCATGCTTATTTACTCGTTCAATTTTGCCCTCAAAGCGTTTTACACCTAGATTTTCTGCAAACTCTCGTAAGAATGCCGCATAACGGCTAGCATCCATATGAAATGCATAATTAATTGGGTTATGAGGGCTAATACCAAATTTCCCCTGTTTAGCTGCCTGTAATTCATAGCAGTAATCTCCAAAGTCGTCTTTATTCCCCATTTTTTTTGCATGTAACCAAAAATGATGAAACTCGCCAGCCCAACATTCTTTACCTGTCATACCAAAAGAGTGAATATAGTCACTTTGTGGCTTGTGCCAGTTCTCGAAGCTGATCCCCAATTTAAAGGTTGCTTGGGTAGCTTTCATAAAAAGTTTTTCATCAATACCTAGTAATTTATGAAAGGTGCGAATAGGTGGAATGGTTGCTTCGCCAACACCTACGGTGCCAATGTCGTCCGATTCAACTAAGCTGACTTTAATATCTTTATTTAGTAATTTGGCTAACGCAGCTGCGGTCATCCAACCGGCAGTTCCGCCGCCAGCGATGATCACCTGTTTGATTGATTGTTGTCTCATGTTGCCACCTTACTCCCTTGTAATTGTTCTAATAACAGTCGATTAGTGGGTAATTTTTGTAAGTATTGTGCAATCTTGTTGCGGTTGAGTTGGTATAGTTGTTCTGCTTTGTGGCACTTTTGGCCATCAAGTTTTGTGGTTAGACTGGTTTCAAACCCCATACCGTACAGCACATATTGATAACTTGCAGAAGAAAAGATTTCTTCATTTTCGACCAAATCAAATCGGCTGGGTGCTTGATACTGCCACAGTGTTAACAAGTTCTGTAATTCAAGTGGGATACTATTAGGGTTGCGGTTAGCATGCCAATAACCATTATCATCACGATTACTCAATACATAATGAAGTTTTAGGAAGTTAATGACTTGCTCCCAGCGGTATTTAAAACGTTTATTAAACCGGGTACTTAATAGCTGCATGTGATCTTGGTCTACAGGCATTTGCTCACTTAGCATACTGATACTAAGTTCAACCATGGCTAACGCAGATGCCTCTAATGGTTCTATAAAGCCTTGTGACATGCCAATCGCGACACAGTTTTTATGCCAAAATATTTCTCTGTAACCCGGGGTAAAACGAAGTGTTCGTGTTTCAATTTTGTCTGCTTGTTGAGTGCCTATCGTTTGTGCCGCGTAACTTTTTAGTGTTTCTATTGCGCTTGCTTCGTCACAATATTTATCGCTAAATGTATAGCCAATTCCGCGTCTGGTTGGTAAACCTATATCCCAAATCCAACCAGCGGATTGTGCAGTTGATAATGTCGCAGAGGCAATATTTTGAGATTGGCTTTCGTATGGTATTTGGGCTGCTACTGCTGTGTTATTAAATAGAATGTGGCTTTGATCTAAAAACGGGATTTGATAATGCTTGGCGATTAATAGCCCTTGACTACCTGAACAGTCAATAAATAAGTCACCTGTTATCGCTCCATTATGCTGTGTGCTGACACTTTTAATGTAGCCCTGCTCATCGTTATTTGCACAAATCACATTATCAACAATATGCTTTACGTTAAGCGTATTTACACAATGCTGTGTTAAAAAGCGTGCAAATTTATGAGCGTCTAAATGATAGCCGTAATTTGTAACACCAGCATACTGTGGTGTATTAATCTGTTTTGGCGCTAGTGCTGCTTGGCAAATAAAGCTTTGCATATTCATAGCATCAGCATATTTTTGCTGAGAAAATAATTGCTTCCAAGCAGCATGAACATCATATTCATAGTAGCCTTCAGGAATCATAAAAGGGTGATAATAGTTATCTCCTTGCTGTTCTCCTCGCCAATTGATGAACTTTGAACCTTGTTTAAAGGACGCATCACATTGACGTAAAAAGTCAGTTTCTTTGACCCCAATTCGCTGTAAAGTATTTCGCATTGACGGCCATGTGCCTTCACCAACACCAGAAATACCAATATCAGCAGATTCAATGAGAGTGATATGAAGATGTGGATGTTCTTTTGCTAGTAATCCGGCTGTAAGCCACCCCGCAGCGCCACCGCCAATGATCACAATATTATTAATTATTTTGCTCATATGCTTACTTTAAATATAAAGCCGCTTCAATAGGAGCGGCTTTTTATCAATTCACGCTAATCGTGAACTTTTGGGGATCTAAATTGACGCTATTAGCGTTAAAAATATCTAATTAAGAATAACTAAATAATAACGCCTTTCTATCCCCAAGAGCCCACATATTATGTAAATTGCTATTAGACCGTATACTCTTGCTTCAGCAATAGCTTAGAAGTTATAACGTACACCTAAATTGTAGCGAGCACCATTTTTGTCTAAATTCCATAACTGCGCTTTGTATCGTCCATGTTGGCGGTTGTCTTGCTCTGTAATGTTAATTCCCTCTAAAAAGAAAGAGAGTTTCTCACTATAGTTATAAGCTACATTAAAATCGACTTGGTAATACTCTTCAGTAAATGCAGGTTCATTTACATAGCGAGCCGCATTGTTTAAGAATTTATCACGCCAGTTATAGGCTATACGAGCTTGAAATTTATCATTTTCGTACATTGCAATTAAGTTAGCTGTGTCACTTAAACCTACTAATGCAAACTGCGTTGTCGTAGGATCTGCTGCGACATTAAAGTCAACATCGCCATTTACAATCGTGTAGTTTGCTTGAATACCAAAGCCCGAATCACCAAAGAAATGTTGGATAGCAAATTCATATCCGTCAATTTTTGCATCTTTATTGTTAGTAGGAACTTGAGCTGTAAATTCCATTAGTGGATCATCGCTGTTAGGCAAGATATCGTAGGCTGCTTCAAACTCTTCATAAGTCATTGAATCAAAAGCAACTCCATTTTCCATGGCTGCAACCATTTGGAATAGGTTTGAGTCAGTTACGGCAAGACCTCTAGCCTCTAGTTCAGCTTTTGCTGCTTGAGCGCGGGGACCTGCTGAAACATCTCGTAAGTCATAGTAATTTTGAGTCATTGGTGTTAAACCAATAAAATTATCAACTTTTTTATTGTAATAACCGACAGAAACATAACTAACATCGCTGTAGTACCACTCAGCTGAAACATCGATATTATCTGATTCAAGCGGTACTAAGCCTGGGTTACCCGTTGAAGCTGGTGCATTAGTGGTACCTGGAATTAAACTTGGCCCCGTTGGTACTCCAACCGTTGCTGCAGAGCTTAAATTATCATAAGTAGGTCGTGCGATTGTGGTGCTATATGAAGCACGAATTTTTACATCATCAACCACGTTAATATCAAAATCGATACTAGGTAGAAAGTGATTATAATCAGAGCTTAGAGAGTAATCTTGTTTGTCAGTGCCATATCGCACATTAAAATCGTTATTACCTTCCCAAGCGACTGCATTTGGTAAGTCAATATTTGCTGTTGATGTGATATCTGTGGTTTCGTAACGAGCACCAACTAAGAGGTTAAATGGCATATCACCAATTTCACCTTGATGCTTATATTGTACAAATGCAGCTTGAATATCTTCTTTAATAGTACGATTTGTTGCAAATGCGCCATCTGCTGCAAAATTAAACCCGTATTGGCTTGCTGCCCAATAACCAATTTCTGACGCGCTGCCAGTGAAACCTTGATCAAATGAACCTGAGGTATTGTAGCCGTCTAATTCACTTAAGAAATTTGTCGGGTCAAGGTAGCCATCAGGTAACTCACCAGGGTTTTCGATACCCCAGTTACCCATCGTATTACGAGTAAGTGACTGCAATGAATGACTTTCCATTGAGCGTGACTCAATACCAAAGTCTATTACCCCTGACTCAATTTCATATTTACCAAGTAATCGGAATTCATCAACCGTTGATTCTTGGCGTGCAAAGTTAGAATCAAGTATAGAAGTACCAACGTCATCTTGGTCTAACACTCCATTACAGTTTAAATTAGTACGACTACAATCATCAAAATCAATCACCATAGAGGGTAAATCACGACTAAAATCGACTTCTTGAGAAGCGACAATATTCGCTCCTAACCCTGCATTTACCCAGCTGCCATAAGGCGCATCGGGCTCACTCGTTGCTTTTGAACTATGCGCATCAAATACAAAACTGAGTTGGTCATTTACAAAGTATTCAAGATTAAGACCAATAGAGTCATTTTTATTAAGTTGATTGAGCTCTTGTAACGCTAAGCCTAGATCACGCGTTGATAGATCGCGGCGTTCTTCTTTATAGTAGATTGGTGTTTTAACCGCATTGTCATCAAAGATTAAGTGCGTTTTATAGTTATCCATCCAGATTGACTGCTCAGCACGTGACTCGAATAACTCTTGTTGAGAGTAGGTGTAATCAAGTGTTGCGGTAAGTGACTCTACAGGACTATATTGCAGTGTTAGCTGCGCGTTTGTTCGAGTGCGTTCACGATCGGCGATTGTGTAACGAAGATCGGAAGGCATTGAATAATATTGCCCCATTGCAGGTGCATTTTCGATGATGATGTCATCTGCAGATTGAGGAATTGTGCCGTCGTATGCAGTCGTTCTCCATTCGTTAACAAAAGCACCTGCTGCCGAACTATCACGTTTTTGAACGCTTGCAGTAAGTGATACACCAAACTTCGCTTCTTCGTCAGTCCAACTAAAGATACCTGAGATTTCTGGTGTAATATCATCGCCGACACGATTAGTTGTATCGTGCATAGCTTTTACACCAACATTGGTAATTAAACCTGGATTGTCTAGAGGGCGGGCAGTATTAATGTTTATTGTGGCCCCAATACCACCTGATGCAATATTTGCTTTTCCGGTTTTATAGACTTCAACTGACTTAACACTTTCTGATGCCAAATTAGCAAAATCATATGCACGAGAATTTGGAGAGCCACCGCCAGCAGGAAGTGAGGCTGCTGGCATAGTACGCCCATTTAAAGTCACCATATTATAATCTGGACCAAAACCACGTACTGTTACTTTTGAGCCTTCACCATTACTACGGTCTATCGATACACCTGTAATACGTTGCAAAGATTCTGCTAGGTTAGTATCTGGGAATTTACCTATATCTTCTGATGAAATAGCATCAACAACACCTGAAGAGTAGCGCTTTAATTGGGTTGATTCTTTAATACTTCCTTTAAATCCTGTTACTTGAATGACTTCAATGTCATCGTTGTGTTCAGACTGCTCTGCATAGGCAGAAAAGCAGGTGCTAGCACCTAAAAGCAAAGATAAGCTAGAAGCTAACTTTGTTCTTTTGAAGTTATGGCTTGGCATCAGGTTTCCCTCATTTTTATCATTGTTATTCATGCAATTAGGGCATGATATTGTTGTCGAAAATAGATTATTAAATGCATCTGGAAGCGCTACCATAAAGAGGTTGAAAATCGCCCTTATGAAAGCGCTTCCAGAAAAGGGTAGTGTGATTTGCAGTTTACGTCAACAGCTATATCAATAAATTGTTAAAAAAGTTGTGTGAAAATTAAACGAGGAATGGGTCGGTTTTGACAGCTTCTATCGCAACGAAATATTTAAAAACTGTTTTTATTTCAGGAGCTTAAAAAGTAAAGTCAAGATGGTAACTATATGAAATACAGTGTTTTTAAATAACGGATAGTAAAAATGAGTTGGCTCTTTTTAGGGTTTTAAATAAGCAAACTTGCTTCTGTTAAAGTGTACTTAAGGAGTTTGCAATTGTTTATGGTTAAGTGAATTGTCGGCCAAAGTAATTACTTTTCCAGAGTGGCTTGTCGTTTGATCTAGATCAAAGAAACTTCATTCGCAGCCATCTATATTACGCGGCTGCAATTTTCGCTGCTTTTTGAATTCTAGATTAGCTTTTAAAGGCAATACTCCATCATCGTGCTTAAAGGTGTGTCATGGCATTACTCATCAATAACAAATGTATTAACTGCGACATGTGTGATCCTGAGTGCCCGAATGAGGCTATTTATATGGGGGCGAAGATATATCAAATTGACCCTAACAAATGCACTGAATGTGTTGGGCATTATGATAATCCTACCTGTGTGAGTGTGTGTCCAATTGACTGCATTAAGCCAGACCCAAATCACCGAGAGTCACTAGATGAATTAGCCGACAAGTATGTCAAATTAACCTCACAGGCTTGCTAATCCTTATCGATATAAGTGCCCAAAACTAGCATCTCATACTGAATGTTCTACAATCACATTAACAACAATATGTTAGTGATTTAATCTAGGGCGTTATATGTGGTTCAATAAAGCATTACAAAATGAAATAGCAGCATTAAATGCTGAGCTCCATCCACTCAAGGGCCTTATTTCAGGCATTGATGAAGAAATGCTGGTATTGAAACTTCGTAAAGATCGTACGATTTCTTACATGAATCAAAACTTTTTAAATGAGTTTGGTTATCCACATGAAAAGTTAATTGATGCTCCTTTTCAAACGATTATAACCCCTCAATCACGCAATACTTATCAGTTTTCAGACTTAAATAATGCACTTGCAAATCAACGACACTGGGTAGGGCAAATGCAGGTTGCTCGTTATGATGGGCAGGTTGAGTGGCTGTGTATTATTGTTCAACCAGTTTTAAATGAGCATGGTGAATTTAATTATTATGCTATTTATGGTTCTGTATGTACGGATGTAATTGCCACATCTCGTGAAAATAGTGATGTTATTAATGCGATAAACCGCTCAATGGCTGTTATTGAATTTGATCTTGAAGGAAAAGTCATTAATGCAAACCAGCTGTTCTTAGATTCTATGGGTTATAAGAAAGAAGAGATTGTTGGCAAGCATCACCGTATTTTTTGTGAATCAGAGGTTGTGGAGTCATCTGAATATGCGCAGTTTTGGCAGCAATTAAGGCGAGGAGAATTTATTGCTGATCGTTTCAAGCGTGTTGACCGATACGGTAACACCGTGTGGCTTGAAGCGTCATACAATCCTATTTTTAATGATTTTGGTGAGCAATATAAAGTTATGAAGTTTGCAACGGTTATTACTGAACAAGTAAACCGTGAACTGGCAACCACGCAAGCTGCAGAAATAGCTTACAGCACATCGGTTGAGACGGACAAACTGGCTCAGCAAGGAGCTGATGTTTTGCGTAACACGATGAAGGTGATGGCAGATCTTGCTCAGCAAATGGAGCAAGCTGCAGAGGAAATAACGGCGCTCGATAAGCAGTCACAGCAAATTTCAAATATCGTAGAAAGTATTAGTAGTATTGCTGAACAAACCAATTTACTAGCGCTTAATGCTGCAATTGAAGCAGCTAGAGCAGGTGACCAAGGGCGAGGGTTTGCTGTGGTTGCTGATGAAGTAAGGCAGTTAGCTTCAAGAACCTCAAAAGCAACTGAAGAAATTGTTGATGTAGTACAACACAACCAGTCACTAACCAAAAACACCGTAAAAGTGATAGAAGAAGGTAAGATACAAGCTGAGCAAGGGCTCTCGTTGTCAAATGACTCGGGTAAAGTGATGGAAGATATTCAGCATGGCGCTCAACAGGTGGTTGATACAATTGGTCAGTTTGTAAACAAACTTAAATAGTCTTATATGCTTAGCCTAGTTTTACTAGGCTTTTTATTATTTCAAAAAATTAAATTATTTCTTATTTTCACCCGAGAAACTTCTTATTGTCGTAAAAGCTGAGTTTTTATTCATTCAATTCGGCTAAAATCATTAAAAGTTACAGCTCATGTAGTTCTTAGAGTACTGCTCTGTGTTGTTTTCATATGATTTTAAGGTGAGAAGAGCCATGTTTTTTACTCAGCCATTGAAGAATAGAATTGCCGATTTAGAGAATGAATTATTTAGTGTTATGCAAGTAAAAGATACTTTAGACCAGAGTATGTTTACTTTAGAGCTTGATGAAGATGGCTATATCCTCTCGGTTAATGAGCACGTATTAACTGAGCTTGGGTATTCTGAAAAACAATTGCTTGGCAAATCTTTACTTGATTTTGTCCCTGATACTGCCCGAAAAACACCCCATTATGAGCTTTTTAAGCAAGCGCTATATGAACAAACCGTTTGGGTGGGAGCTGTACAGCTTATAAACGCAAAAAATAGCCCAGTATGGTTGCGTGTTTTTTTACACCGTGTTGTTAACAAAGATAAGCAATTTCAAAAAATTACTCTGCATGCAAGCGTATTGACGCGGACCATTGAAACCTCCCGTGAAAATCAGGATTTAGTGAAGGCAATCCATCGCTCAATGGCTGTGATTGAATTTGATTTAAATGGTTATGTGCTTAAAGCAAATGAGCAATTTTTAGCGGGGGTTGGTTACACAGCACAAGAAATTATTGGTAAGCATCATAGTATGTTTTGTGAATCTGATGAAGTTGGCTCTGATCAATATGCCGACTTTTGGCAAAAGCTACAACAAGGTGAATTTATTGCTTCACGCTTTAAACGTGTCGATAAGCAAGGTGATCCTGTGTGGCTTGAGGCAACTTATAATCCGATCTTTAATGAGCAAGGTGAACTTTATAAGGTTGTAAAGTTTGCCACTGTCATTACAGAACAAGTTAAGCTTGAAATGGCTATTTCTCAGGCCGCAGATATAGCCTATAGCACTTCCACAGAAACCGACAAGATTGCTCAGCAAGGTGCTGAAGTATTGCATAACATGGTGCAAGTTATGGATGCGCTAGCAAAACAAATGGAACAAGCAGCGCAAGAAATGGCTGCCCTTGATAAGCAATCGCAACAAATAGCTTCACTTGTGCAAAGCATAGGAAGTATAGCCGACCAAACCAATCTATTAGCATTAAATGCTGCAATTGAGGCTGCTCGTGCTGGCGAACAAGGAAGAGGGTTTGCTGTGGTTGCTGATGAAGTAAGGCAACTTGCCCGCAGAACTTCAAACGCAACCATTAAGATTGTTGATGTGGTGCAACAAAACCGTGTGCTTACACAAAATACAGTTGGAGTCATTCAATTAGGTAAAAGCAAGGCAGAACAAAGTTTCAGCCTTGCTACTGAGTCAGGAAAAGTGATGGCCGATATACAAAATGGCGCTCAAAAAGTTGTTGATGCTGTTGGGCAGTTTGCTGAACAACTCAAGTAGCGTTATCGATGTTTGTACTGGGTTTTACAGTAGCCGCGAGTGATATCAGGGTTTCGTAGTTTTAAGTGTTTAGTTTGCCTACCTGCTGCGCGTTTTCGCCAAAGTTTAAAGCTCGAGCTTGTTAATTGTTCACGCATTAACGCGATAACGCTTTTTTCATTTAAACCAAATTGCTGGTTTATTGCCTCAAACGGGGTTCTGTCTTCCCACGCCATCTCTATGATGCGTGATATTTCATGATCTAAGTGCTGCATTACGACTCCTTTTTGTTTGCTTATACGTACATGCAGCAGATTTGGATTATAAGATATCGTGTTGCCAGTGCTCAGCTAAAAAGTCGATGAACGCTCTGACCACATTTTGTTGGAAGTTACGCGATAAGTACACCGCCCATAAATGAGAGCCTATAGTTGTATGCTCTGGTAGCACTTTAATAAGCTCACCTGATGCTAAATAGTCATTGGCGAGATCGCAGGGTAAATGAGCCACCCCCATTCCTTGTTTTACTGCTTTTAAAAGCACACCCATATCATTGGCAACAATGTTGCCCTTAACAGTCACTTTTTGAGTGTTGTCGTCGCGTTGAAATTGCCAAATATTGTGTTTGTTATGAATAAGGCAATTATGTGCAGTTAAGTCATTTGGCTCATTAATCGGTAGGCTCGCAGCTAAATAGTCGTTTGATGCACACACTGCGGTTGCGATATACATTAGCTTACGGGCAATGAGTCCTTCATCGGGCTGGTGGATATAACGCAAAGCGATATCAACGCGGTCATCAACCAGCTGCGATAAACTATCTGAGAGTAACAGTTCAAATCGCGTCTGTGGATGGCGTTTGGTGAACTCTTCAATGGCATCAAATAGTTTATGTTGGCCAAGCCCAATCGGAGAGGCAACTCGAATGGTACCCACCAATTCGTTGTTGTGGCTGTGTGCTCGGCTTTGTAAGTCAGACACTTGATTGAGTATTTGCTGGCAATAGCTAAGGGCCTCTTCACCTTGAAGAGTTAAACTGACTTTTCGTGTTGTGCGATGAAACAACCTTAAATTTAGCCACTTTTCAATATCTTGAATATGCCTAGAAACTTGTAATCTGCTTAAACCTAAGTGCTCAGCGGCCTGAGTAAAGCTGCCTGTGCGGGCAACTTCGACAAAGCTAGTAATTGAGTTGAGTTTATCCATTGGTATCTTAAAGTGAAACAATGTGTATCTATATAGTGTATTTATCAGTAAATAGTGAACAAGTAAACTGCCATCATTGAAACAAACAATGGAGAATTCCTCATGAAATTAGCAGTTATTGGCGCAACAGGTTGGATTGGCAGCCACATTACATCAGAAGCATTAGCACGTGGTCATCAAGTTAATGCGCTAGTAAGAGACGTAAGTAAAGTAACGCAAGATAATGTTACTGTGACTGAATTTGATTTAACAAAAGACGATATTGCAAGTGCTGCTGCAGGTAGTGATGTTGTTATTGCGGCAATTGGTGGGCGTGCTTTAGGTAACCATGAAATTGTTGCAAACACAGCACAGCAATTGCTGAATGCACTTGCCGGTACTGGCACGCGCATTTTATGGGTGGGTGGCGCAGGTAGCTTAGAAGTTGCACCGGGTGTAACGCTTGTATCAAACCCTGATTTTCCTGCTGAATACAAAGCAGAAGCAATCGCTCAAGGCGAAGCGCTTGAAGTATTTAAAGCGTCAACAACAGATACGCCATGGACGTTTGTATCACCAGCTGCGGTTATTTATCCCGGTGAGTCAGAGCGCCCATACCGTGTTGGTGGTGATAGCTTCTTTACTGATGCCAACGGCGAAAGCAAAATATCAGTAACCGATTATGCGAAAGCGATGCTTGATGAAGCGCAGTCTGCAGCGCATTTAAATCAACGTATTAGTATCGCTTATTGATACTTTTCTCAGGCTCATAAAATGGTATTCTTATGCGATGTTTTTTAGCTGATTTTATCATGATATGAGCCTATTATTTTCTGTTGCGCTTGCAACAATTCCTGCCTTACCCGAAGCAGTTGCAAATAATGCTGTCGCAAAAGTTGTTGTAAATGAACAAGCTTATTTCCTAAGTTTTATGGGAATAGGAAAAGGGAAAGCACACCATGATATTCATAATAAAGTATGGGTACTCAAAGTTGGTGAGTCGGCATGGCGAACAGCAAAAGCGGTACCGAGTAGCCAGCCTCTAGTTGGACGTTTAGCGAGCACCGCAGTGGGTGTTGGTAAACATGCCTATGTATTTGGTGGCTATACTGTAAGTGCGGATCATCAAGAAATTTCTACCCCTGATGTATATCGCTACGATGTACTTACGAATTCTTACACGCAACTCGCCAATATGCCCGTGCCTGTTGATGACAGTGTGGCGCTTTCGTACCAACAACGTTACATCTATTTAGTCAGTGGTTGGCATAACGATGGTAATGTTAACTTAGTACAAGTTTATGACACCAAAACAGATACTTGGCAACAGGCTTCGCCATTTTTAGGCCAGCCAGTATTTGGCCAAGCAGCGGCAATTAGTGGCAACACAATTTTAGTGTGTGATGGTGTAAAAACGCAGGCCAATGCAGATAAACGTCGTTCTTTTGCTGCGGTTGCACAGTGTTTAAAAGGCACTATTGATGCTAATAATCCATTAAAAATAGATTGGCGTACCGTGCCACATCCAACAGGTGTTGCCCACTATCGTATGGCTGCAACTAGTTTTAATGGTGATATCTATATGTTGGGCGGTTCTGCAAACCCATATAATTACAATGGCATCGGATACAACGGGAAGCCAGCACCGGCGAGTAATCATGTTTGGCGTTTTGATGTTGATAAAAACAATTGGCAAATGATGCCAAAAGCTAAAACTGCAAGTATGGATCATCGTGGTTTATTAGAGCATCAAGGTAGTTTGTACCGTATTGGTGGTATGGACAATAATCAACAAGTGACTGCCGATGCACTTGGCTATAAGGTTGAATTATCACTATGAATACACTTTATATCACAGGTGCCGGAGTCAGTGCCGCAAGCGGTATACCGACCTTTCGTGGCGAAGATGGATTTTGGACCATAGGCAGTAAAAATTATACGCCGATGGAAATGGCAACCCGCGCCATGTACGAAAACAATCCGCGAGAATTTTTAGCTTGGTATTATCATCGTTTTGCAACGTATCGACACCATGGGCCCAATGAGGTGCATCATTGGTTGAGCGATAAAAACCTTATTACACAAAATATTGATGGCCTCGATGGCAAAGCCGGTAACACGGATTATATTGCTATTCATGGTCGTTTGGATCAAATGACACTGTTTCACCATCAAGGTGTTGATGTGATGGCCTTCAATGCGCCGTGGGATAAAGTTAACGAAGACAACCTACACAACTCATTGCTTGAGGTGTTCAATATCAATAATGAAAGCCCCAAGCTAAACGAATCGTTTAAGCCTTACGTGTTGTTATTTGATGAGTATTACACTGAACTTTATCGAATTTCTGAGGCGCAACAGCGCATGCTCGATGCCGATAAAATTGTGTTTATAGGCACCTCTTTTAGCGTCAATATTACGCAAATGGCACTCGATATAGCACGCAGCCAGGGCATACCCATTGAAGTAGTTGACCCCGAACCTACCCATGTATTTCATCCTAATGTGACATACCAAAAAATGACTGCGCTTGAATATATCCAGCAGCAGGGATAAAAATAAGGCGCTTAATTTAGCGCCTTATTTCATTATTGCTGTTCAGCTTTTATTGCTGTGATGTTTAACCGCGCTTGTAAGGGGTCTGGTAAAAATTCTGCAGTCCCTGATTTACTCATTTGCAGAATAAAAGACTCATCATTTTTATAAGCTTGCCATGTTGGTAGGCCGGGGCCATTTGGGGTGCCTAATTTAATAAAATTAGTCACATAACGGTGCATTATTTTAGCAGCTTGCTTATCTTGCTCAGTGGTGACATGGCCATATTTCGCTGCCACAGTATTAAAAAAATACGGAATCTCGCTGGCGTGTTCAGCACCGAGTTTATCTAAGGTTTGCGCTACATAACCAAAACGATACAAGAAGGCATCATTACCCATATCTGTCACACGCTTTGCAACGAACCTTGCTGGCTCTTGCATTAAAGCATCCTGTCCAACTTGGTAATTAATTATTGGCAGTGGGGTGTCGCCTTGTGCATCGTAAGCCATTTTGGCTTGTATCGAGTGAGGAGCAAAGCTTTCAAATAGCGCCTCTTTTGAAGAAAAGTTTGCAAAGCCTAAATCCATATCAGTTGTGCCGACCATGGTAGCAACATGGCTAAATGTGCCTTTACTCAAACGTGCTTCAGTTGAAGCATTTATGATGATGCCATCAATGATTGGCCCACCTACGTAAGTAGACTCATTAGTACTTTGTTTGTTTAATGTACTTAGGTTGAGGTTTCCAACGACTTCTTCAGCAGATAATTCACGTAATGCCGCCAGCGCATTCTTATCACTACCTAAGATAGTGTGTTGCTTGGCAAAGTTTTCACCAATTTTTTCGGCGCTTAATACTGAGTCGTCATTGCTATAAAGTGGCAACTCGTTAAATAACTCTCGCCCGCCAGCAGACATAATAATCGCTTGTTGAAATAAGTTATTTGCTGCAGGAGTTTGCATCATCGCGTGTACCGATGCACCGCCAGCAGATTCTCCCATCAGTGTCACTTTTGAAGCATCACCACCAAATTGAGCAATATTCTGTTTCACCCACTCAAGAGCCGCAATTTGATCCATTAATGCGTAGTTACCCAATGCATCGTTTTCAAAACGAGCAAGTGCAGGGTGAGCAAAAAAGCCAAATCGGCCTAATCGATAATTAAAGCTAACAAAAATAATCCCTTGTTTAGCAAAGCTTTCACCTGAGTAAACAGCGGGTGATGCGCCGCCATTTACAAAGCCACCGCCGTGTATCCAGACGACTACAGGATAAGGTGTATCGCTGTGTTTAGTCGGTTTAAATACATTTAGATAAAGGCAGTCTTCCGAAGGAGTTGTTGTAAGCGGTGCAGCATCTGCTGCAAACGGCTTTTGCATGCAGTCAGGGGCGTAATCGCTCAGTACTTTTACATCTTGCCACTTTGGCACAGGTTGCGGTGCTCGCCAGCGTAACTCTCCCACTGGAGCTGCTGCATAGGGAATGCCTTTATACGCAATAAATCGCCCTTGCTGCTGCCCTTGAATAAGCCCACCAGTGACGGCGATATGATCAGATTGAGGTTGTTCTTGGCAGCCTTGCAAAAATACGGCAGAACCTAATAGAAAAGATGAGTAAAAAATCGATTTTAGAATACGCGATGTCATAACAAAGCCTAGGCTGTTTAGGTATGGCTTATAATATTAACATATTCATATAGTAACAACGAGAAAACCAGCATAGCTTCAAGTAACTATGCTGGTAAGAAAGTTATAATAACTTTATTCAGAAACAGTGAAAGATACGTCTAAATCTTCACCTGCTGTGACTGTAATTGGTTTTACTTGATAAAGCGTAAATGCTTCGTCTTGAGTTTCGGCATCATCAATGTGTGCTGCACAGGTGTAAGCTAGTTGGTAGTCACCTGGTTTTACAAACGCAAGTTCAAATTCGTATTGGTTATCTTCGTTATCGAAAACAACGTTAGCGGTTGCAAGTGGTGCATCAGCGGGCGTGTCGTCTTCGCTTACTTCGTAGTTGTCCATTGGCATTTCTATATCGCTGTTGTATAGATAAACAGCGTGACCAAACGAGCCATCAGTCATTGCAATGTCTATGTTATCTGTTTCACAAAAAGCGATTAGCTCTTCGCTTACCGTGCCTTCAATGTCTTGCGATTCAGCTAAGTTTTCTAATCTCACACCGCGAGGTTTTAAGAAGATCTCGTCGCTATTTTGTGGGTCAACTAATGACTTTTTAAGGTCAAACTCAAGAACAAAATCATTACCAGCTTGGTTAAGTGTGAAGCCATCAAGTTGGATTTCACCAATACCATCGTTGCCTTTACGTTTAACAACAAGTGGTGCAATGCTGTCATCCTCATACACAACATGCGATGTCATAGTTAAATCGTTTGTGTCGCCATTAATAACATCGGCACGGATCCATTGATAATCACCTGCTGGCACTTCTTCATCTTCTAATAATGAGAAAATGTCATCACCTGTGTAATCTAGTAAGTTAACCATTTCAGGCATGGTTTCATCATCTTGCTCACGAGTTTCGAAAGTGAACTCTTCACCACCTTGGCTTTTAAGCGTGATTGAATCGAACACAACATTCACAGCTTTTAAACCTGTTACTGGTGCGTCAGAAACTCCAAGCGTGAATTGCGCAGTTTGTGGCTGCGGATCTACAGTTTCTTTTTTGTCGTTGTCTGAGCCACAACCAACAAGTGCAAATAAAACGGCGCTGCTAAGTAATGTAGTTTTGAAGTTCATTGTTTCTTCCCTTGTGTTCTAAAAATTTATTAATAGTTTAGTCACCAAAACTTAATGTAAGTTGAATTGCTTTAACTGAGTTAAGATCCGCGCGTTTGTACCTTTTTAAAAGCTAGTGAAAGGCGGTTTAATAAAAACTGCCAAATAAAATCTCAATAATGAACAAATCCATTTTTCTTCCACATTTTGTTGTCAACATGGCAAAAAATAAAATCTTAGGAACAAGAATGACAGTCATCGATTTAGAGAAACGCTATGAATCTAGGAGCTTTGCACTGTTAAGTGCACTTAACATGCTTTTATTGGTGGGTTTTATTAATAGCAAAGCAGAAGTGAGTAGTTTTATTTTTAGTTTTTTAGTTTGCGGCATTTCGCTGTTATTAGGTTTGTTAGTTGTTAATTCTAAACGTAATTTTACTGTGTGCCGCCATGGTGTGCATTACCGTAATTTACTAGGACAATGCCGTCAAATGGATGCAAAAAAAGTACAGTCGATTCATCACTATTCAGTGTTAGGCATTCGTACTGTGATAGTTATGGCTGAGAAGCGTATATGTATAGCACCTTTTTATAGTCTAAATGATAAGCACCAACAGCGACTAAAACGCTATGACAACGACTTATTTGACTGGCTAAAAACGCTACAAAAAACCAATGATTTTTGTTAAGCAGGTTATTTTGACCTGCTTAACAATCGTTAAATATTTAAGTTTTATATCGACTTACATTCTGTTCTAACTGCGTTGCGGTGTTATTTAATTCATCCATATATGAGGTCGCAACATCGGTATCATTAGCAGTCTTGTTGGCAATATCAACAATAGTGGTCATGTTTTGATTAATCGCTTCTGAAACTGAAGTTTGCTCTTCAGCGGCAGTGGCAATTTGTGCATTCTGCGAGGTGATGGTATTAACCGAAAGCAGTACTTCATTGAGCGCTTTTTCGACTTCGCTTGCTTCGTTCACACTGGTTGCACTTCCTGATTTTATTGATTGCATAATGCTGTTTACAGTTGTTGTTCCTTGTTGAACCTGCTCAATCATTGCCTCTATTTCGTGAGTACTATCTTGAGTTCGTTTGGCAAGGGTACGCACTTCATCAGCGACCACCGCAAAGCCTCGGCCAGCTTCGCCAGCACGTGCCGATTCAATTGCTGCATTAAGTGCCAGTAAATTAGTTTGCTCTGCAATATTTCGGATCACATCGAGTACACTGCCAATTTGGCTAGATTGCTGATTTAGCTGATCAACCGCATTGGCACCTTCATCAACTTGCTTAGCAAGGCCGTTAATTACTTTTATAGCGATAAGTAACTGGTTATTAGCCTGTTTTACTAGGTGATCGGCATGTTCTGCCGCAGTTGATGCTTCTTGAGCGCTTCGTGCAACTTCCATTGAAGCTGCCGACATTTCGTTTATTGCCGTTGCAACTTGCTCACTTTCTTCATGTTGACGATTAATACCAGCATGCATATTGGCAAGAAGCTCGTTGAGTTTATGTGACGCTTGATTCATCGATTGCGATGATTGGCGAATATCAATAACCATTTTACCCACGTCATCAGCAAAGCGGTTAAATGAACTGCCAAGTTTGCCGAGCTCATCGTCTCGTTTCACCATTAATCGTTGGGTTAAATCACCATCACCTTGTGATATATCGTTCATTGCTAGCACGGTTGTGTGTAGAGGGTTGGTAATACTGCGCGATACCACCATTGCAATAGCTGCTGTAATTGCTACTGCGAATACAGAAGCGATAACTGTATTTATAAAGGCATTATCGATACCTTCATTAACTCGTTGTTCTGTCATTGCAACTTGTTGTTCAAGACCACTGATCCAAAAACCCGTTCCAAGTACCCAATTCCATTTAGGTACTAAAGCGGCATAACCGAGTTTAGGATTCACACTACCATTGGTATTTTTCCAAGAATACTGCACATAGCCACCGCCTCTTTTTGCGGCATTAATGAGCTCTCGTATCAAATAAACCCCATTAGGATCTTTAAAATCATAAAGGTTTTTGCCCTCAAGTGAGGCGTTAACGCCATGAGCAACGTTGACGCCTTCAACGTCATAGACAAATACATAACCTGTATCACCAGCATCATCAAAGCGTAAGTTACGTAAAATGCTTTTTGCCTTATCTTGTAGCTCCTCAGTATTAGAGCCATTATCTTGAGCTATTAGATGAGCAATTGAACTCATGGCAATTTTTTGGTAATTGCTGACTTCAGATTTACGATCGCTTTCCATTTGTGTAGCAAAACTTTCTACTGTTTGTGCGCCACTTTGTTTTGATTGCACATAGTTGTAGAGTGTCAGCATAATCGCAATGAGCAAAGGGGGAAGTAAGGCTAAAAAAAGTACCCGTTCCTTTATTGATAGCGCCATTTATCGCTCCTAATAGAAATTCGCAATACTATTTTAGTGGTATTAAAAAATTTTATTAGTCGACTTTATGGTTATATGAAAAGGTCTATTAAGCGATTTACGTAAGCTGTTTATAAAAGTACACGGTAGCATCAAGCTCGCCTGTTGAGCTTTTCGCAAAGTCTGGGATTGTGCCTGCCTCTAAATAATTAAGTTTACGATAGAGATAAGAGGCGGTATCACCTTGGCGAGTATCAAGTACCAGTAACTTAATGCCTAGAGTGTGGGCATCGTTTTCTAGATTGGACATTAGCTGCTTTGCGATGCCTTTACCTTGATGTTCGCTATGTACCATTAGCTTTTCTACTTCGCCACGATGAGCACCATTGGCTTTAGCGCACAAAGAAAGCTGCACTGATCCAATCACCGTATCACCATCAAGGGCAAGGTAAAGCCGACGGTAAGGGGTCGTTAAATCGGCATCGACCCCTTGCCAATAGTCTTGGGCTGACTTTAATGATAAAGGGGCAAGAAAGCCAATTGATGCGCCACTGGCAACGCTATCAATCAGTAAACTATTGAGTGATTTAGACACACTTTTAATAGAATGAACTGCTTTAATTTTCATTAATTATTCTTGTTGGAATGGATACACAGAGCCTAAGTTAAGTAAGCTGGTTAACTCATCAAGTGCCTGATAGCTTTCGGTTAAAAGCAGTGGATCAGCAAAGTCATCACTACTTAAAGAGTCGCGGTAATGCTTATTAGCCCAACTCACTAACTGGTTATATTTTTCTTCACTAAAACGCACCCCAGGATTGACCGCTGCCAATTCATCACTGTTGAGTGCAACACGTAAGCGCAAACAAGCAGGACCGCCACCATTTTGCATACTTTGGCGTAAATCAAAAAAGCGTACTTGTTGAACTGGATTATCCGCTAAAACCATTTCTTGAATATAGTCGTGTACCGCTTGATTACGCTGACATTCTTTTGGTGCAACAAGTAACATATTGCCATCAGCTAAAGTGATCAACTGACTATTAAACAAATAGCTGCTCACGGCATCTGTGATACTTACTTTATTGGTTGGCACCTCAATAATATGCAGTGGTTTATTGCCAAGGTAAGCCTGTTTAATTTGCTTAAGCGCACTGGGCTGGTTCAAAAATGCTTGTTCATGACACAAAAGTACATTGCCATTAGCCACCGCAATTACATCGTTGTGAAAGACGCCTTGGTCTATTACATCAGGGTTCTGTTGAATAAATAACTGATTTTCTGGCTTAAGCTGATGTAAGCGGGCAATTGCTTGAGATGCTTCAAGTGTTTGTCTTGCAGGAAATTTAACAGGCTTTGGTAAGGCACTATTAAAACTACTTGCACCATATATAAAAAGCTCAAGCCCTGTATCTGCATGACTGTCGCATAGGCGATTATGGTTTGCTGCGCCTTCATCACCAAAAAAGCCTTGATCTGGTAAGTGAGTATGATGGCTAAAATAACGCTCGTCGTTAAACATGGCTTTTAACAATGCCGTAGTTGTCACGGGCTCTAGTGAGCGGTGAAATTTGTTATTTAAGTTAGCAGCCGTAAAGTGCACTTTGCCATCAAGAGTATCGGCAGAAGGTGAAATTGTTCCTGCATTGGCTGTCCACATTGCTGATGCACTGTAACATGCTCTTAATAGTATCGGATCTGCCTTAAATGCTTTTTCGATTATTTGCTTATCGCTGCCTTTAAAGCCTAGGCGTTTTAGCACATTAATGTCGGGGCGAGCATGAGGAGCAAAAATACCTTGCTCTAGACCTAATTCGTGCATCGCCTTCATTTTTTCAAGGCCTTGTAGCACGGCCTCTTTGGGGTTTGAATGCGAAGAGGCGTGACTTAGTGAAGCGACATTGCCATACGATAATCCCGCGTAATTGTGAGTAGGCCCCACTAAGCCATCAAAGTTTACTTCTACTGCGTGCATACTTATTCCATCATTGTTGTGCGTAAATTTTAACCATACAGAAATTATTTAGCTGAAGCTAGCTAACTCCATTTCTACATTGCGTAAGCTTTGCTGCAAACGCTTCTGGGTAGCAATTAAATACGCCTTTTGCTTGTTCTGTTTAACTTGTTGCTGTCGTGCAGCTTTGTATAACACACGCTTAGGAATGTCGTACTGCGCCGACGCTTCGGTAATTGTTAGTTGATGAACCGAAATTTTTTTAAGTGCTTCAATAAATGCGGGATCATTATTTAACATAGCGACGCTCCAAATCTGCAGTATTATGCGGATCGTTTGCTTCATGCATTTGCCATGTGCTGATGTCTAATCGCCAAAGTAGATAAAGAGTGTGAAAGAAGTTAGTCACGTTAGTCTCCTTGTTAGTGCCAGTTCATTTTAGCTATTGGAAGATCTGTGCCAAACCGTCATTAAATTTAAATGTATTAAAAATCAATTGGTTAATATTCGGCGGTAAGGGCGCTCCTGATATTAGGCACTAAAATAGTGAAAGGTAAGTACTGTAATGCACTTTAATGATGCGTGTTATTATTGTTGAGTGAGGAAAAACGCGATGTGAAATCGCTGCTACATGCTCGCACCTCCGTATCTCGTAACTTGAATCTTAACTTTTTGTTTCGCGCGCCAAGCTAGCGTGACGCCTACGGGGAGCAGCGGCTTTATGCCGCGACATGGTTGAGGTAGGAGGATACGAGAATAAAACGCGATGTAAAATCGCTTATATGGACTCCTCCGATTGCACAAGCCTTTTTTACATTAAGCTGATGTGATTGCGTACTTATATACGGGCTCTGATGAGGCGCTACCTCGGCCACTTCGATGTTTTCGCGCCCTTG
>NZ_JAKGBG010000032.1:0-56003 GCF_021532595.1 Pseudoalteromonas sp. OFAV1 | reverse complement strand
GCAATGTCAAAAATCACCCGTGAAGGTGCAGAAAAAATCGTAACTTTTGCATACGAGCTAGCGGTACGTGAAGGCCGTAAAAAAGTAACGGCTGTTCACAAAGCTAACATCCTTAAATCAACATCTGGTTTATTCTTAAAAGTTGCACGTGAAGTAGCTGAGCGTTACCCGCAAATCGAATCAACAGAAATGATTGTTGATGCAACATGTATGAAACTAGTTATGACTCCTGATGAGTTTGATGTAATCGTTACTACAAACTTATTCGGTGATATCTTATCTGACCTATGTGCTGGTCTAGTTGGTGGTCTTGGTATGGCTCCTGGCGCAAACATTGGTGAAGATGCAGCTATCTTCGAAGCTGTACACGGTAGCGCACCAGACATCGCAGGTAAAAACCTTGCAAACCCAACTTCAGTGATCTTAGCATCAATCCAAATGCTAGAGCACTTAGGTATGGCTGACACTGCAGAGCGCATCCGCAGTGCAGTTGCAGATGTTATCAAAACAGGTGACCGCACAACGCGTGACCTTGGCGGCAGCCACGGCACTACAGACTTCACTCAAGCTGTAATTGAGCGTCTATAAGCGAATAATTGTTTAGGGCTTAAGACAACCTAACCCTTAAACACTCCCTACCCAAAGCCAGTCTAAGACTGGCTTTTTTATACCCTCAATTAATTGGACATCCACATTAATTAGACATCCATAACACACATAAAACTAGACACCCAACTTAATAGTTCTCACTTCTCAAAATTATGACTAAACTTACATAGTTCACTCATGGAGGAGAAGAACATGGCAACCCCTCGCAGAAACTTAATTAGCGTTTCAAACACACCCTATTATCACTGTATTTCACGCTGCGTTCGTCGCGCTTTTTTGTGTGGGCATGATCCACTAACAGGCCGCTCATATGAACATAGGCGGGATTGGGTTGAAAAGAAACTACTTCAACTTGGTCGGATATTTTGTATTGATATTTGCGCCTACGCAGTAATGAGTAATCACACACATCTGGTTCTGCACATTGATATAGCAAAAGCGAAGCGTTTAAGTAATAAAGCTATTTTGATTAGGTGGCACAAGTTATTCAACAGTACATTCCTATGCCAACGCTTCTTAAATGGCGAATTACTAACACAAGCAGAGCTCTCGGCGGTTAATGACAGAGTTAATTTATATCGAGAAAGGCTAAGTAGTATTAGTTGGTTTATGCGTGTTCTAAATGAGAGCATCGCGCGAAAAGCGAATCAAGAAGATGATTGCAAAGGGCGCTTTTGGGAAGGTCGCTTTAAATCGCAAGCCTTGCTTGATGACGCAGCACTTGCAGCTTGCCTTGCTTATGTTGACTTGAACCCTGTGAGAGCAAAAGCAGCTAATTTACCAGAGCAATCAGACTACACCAGTATAAAATCACGTATTGAGTCAGCTCAAAAAGCAAAGCAACCGAAAACACTTATGCGCTTTGCAGGTAAACTACGCAAACATATGCCTAAAGGACTCCCATTTGAACTTAAAACCTATTTACAACTTATTGATTGGACTGGCCATTCTATAAGAGAAGGTAAACCTGGTGTAATCCCCCTAGATGCAGCACCTATATTAGAAAGATTAAATATCTGCTCTGATAATTGGCTTACACTTACCACTTCCTTTACACGCTCATTTAAAAATACTGCAGGTAAAGAGCAAGCTATCACGGCTTATGCAAATAACATGAAACGAAAGCGAAGAAGCTCAATTACTAACAGCTTAGCTTTATTTGCTTAATTATAAATTAAACCTCCAGAATATAATTAATGAGCACAACCTCGTTGCAAACCTGAGGTAAGCACTCTTTACAACTAATGCTTAGCAAATTGTCCAAGAATAAACCAAATCCATCATTTTTAGTGTTAATTTGCATTTTAGTGGGCAAATATTATTCATACCTTAATATCCACACGCTCTTTTAGTTAAAGACCATATAGATTGTTAATTACGATTGAAAAATAAAACTGTGTGTCTTGTTTAGTTAAGTCGCGTATTGGCTGTAAGTAAAAGTTAAAGTGGGTGTCTTATTAAAAGAGTTTAAAAAGTGGATTTTACTAGGCTAAGTTATGCGTATCAGTGATAAGTACGCATTATCTATATGCAAAGCTCAACATTCATCACACAATCAATTTAATGCATAGTTACACCTGCAAAAACATAAAACCACACTTTAATTTGCAATAAAAACATACAAAAATGAAAATATAGAAAAATTAATGCAAAATAACACTTTTGCGGTTGACATCAGTTTCTAAAACACTTAAAAATACATCTAACATTTTTTAAACAACAGCCTTCTAGTCGGCTGTGATTTTTAGAAGAAATTAATAAACAATGAATATTAGCCGTCACCTTTTAGTCGTCAATGTACTCGTACTGGTCTTAGTAACAAGCCCAGCGGGAGTCTATTAAAAGGTGAAAGCACGCTTTTTAAAAAACCCCCGCCCTATGCGGGGGTTTTTTTATGCATTTATGCTTGCACACACAGAGGAATGAGGATGAGTACAACAGAATACAATGGATCCGAACTAGTTGTTCGGGCACTTAAAGAATTGAATGTAAAGTATATTTTTGGTTACCCTGGTGGTTCTGTACTTGATTTATACGACGCATTATTTCAGCAAGAAGATATTGAGCATATTTTAGTTCGACATGAGCAAGCCGCAACACATATGGCCGATGGCTATGCCAGAGCAACAGGTGACGTTGGTGTTGTTCTTGCCACCTCAGGTCCGGGTGCAACAAACTGTATTACGGGTATTGCAACCGCTTATATGGATTCTATTCCTATGGTGGTGCTTTCTGGGCAAGTGCCTACAGGTTTAATTGGTGACGATGCTTTCCAAGAAACAGATATTGTTGGTTGTTCTCGTCCAATCGTTAAACACAGTTACAACTGTCGCAGCGCTAAAGATATCCCTACTATTTTAGCTAAAGCATTTTACTTAGCGAGCACCGGACGCCCAGGCCCAGTTGTGGTTGAATTACCAAAGGATATGTTAAACCCTGAGCTTAAGTTTCCTTTTGAGTTTCCAAAAACAACTGAACTACGTACTTATAATCCAAATACCAAAGGTCATTCAAAACAAATTCGTAAAGCTGTCACAGCAATTTTAGAAGCGAAGAAATTAGTGATCTATTCTGGTGGCGGTATTATTTTATCAAATACCTCTGAGCAACTAACGCACTTGGTTGAATCATTAAACGCACCAATCACTAACACCTTAATGGGCCTAGGCGGTATCAGCGGCACTCACCCTAACTTTATTGGCATGTTAGGAATGCATGGTAGCCTTGAGGCAAATAAAGCCATGGCGAACGCGGATGTGATCTTAGCGCTAGGTGCACGATTTGATGATCGGGTTACGAATAACGTTAAAAAATTCTGCCCAAATGCAACCATAGTACATGTTGATGTCGATCCAACTTCAATCTCTAAAACAATTAAAGCGCATATCCCGGTTGTTGGCTGCTTAAAGACCGTACTCGAACAATTACAAGCGGCTATTGATAAGAGCTCAATATCGATAGACCGTTCTGCGCAAGAAGATTGGTGGCGACAAATCATCAGCTGGCGTGAGCAAAAATGCCTTAGCTACAGCACAGATGGCGATAAAATCAAACCACAAGCAGTTATCGAGGCAATTTACAAAGCAACCAATGGCGATGCTTACATCAGCTCTGACGTAGGCCAGCATCAAATGTTTGCAGCTCAATATTATCCATTTAAACATCCTCGCCAATGGATTAATTCTGGTGGTTTAGGCACCATGGGTTTTGGTCTACCAGCGGCAATGGGCGTTAAGCTTGCTTTTCCTGACAAAGAGTCAATCTGTGTAACTGGTGATGGTTCAATCCAAATGAACATTCAAGAGCTATCAACATGCTTACAATACAATTTAGCAGTAAAGGTTGTGTCGTTGAATAACCGCTCACTGGGCATGGTACGTCAATGGCAGGATATGATGTATTCAGGACGTCACTCATCTTCTTACATGGAATCACTTCCTGATTTCGTAAAATTAGTAGAAAGCTATGGCCATGTAGGTATTCGCGTTGATCATATTGATGAACTACAGCCTGCTATTGAAAAAGCCATGTCGATAAACGACAGACTGGTATTTTTAGATATCTGTGTTGATGAAAAAGAACATGTTTACCCAATGCAAATTAAGCTAGGGGCTGTAGATGATATGTGGTTACGTAAAGGAGTAAAAGCATAATGCGCCGTATTTTATCAATCTTATTAGAAAACGAACCTGGTTCACTATCGCGCATTGTTGGCTTATTTTCACAACGCGCTTATAACATCGACAGTTTGACTGTTGGTACAACTGACGATCATTCATTATCACGAATTACCATTACCACCATGGGTGATGATCGTATTGTTGAGCAAATCACCAAACAAGTTAATAAGCTAGTCGATGTACTAAAAATTATCGATCTAACTGAGATGGCACATATTGAGCGTGAACTGTTATTAGTTAAAGTATTCGCACAAGATGAGAATACACGTGCTGCTGTTACACGAGTTGTTGATGTATTCCAAGGGGCTATCTTAGATATGGGCCGTCACAGCTATACTCTGCAGCTTGTAGCGAGCACAGAGAAGGTTGAATCCTTCCTTGATACATTACGTCATGAAAGTGATTTGATTGAAGTAGTTCGCTCTGGCGCGGTTGGTATTGGTCGTGGTGATAAAGCGTTAAAGGCATAAGCCTTTTTCGCCACTTCGATTCAAATATAACAAATACAAAAAAAGGGCTATAAGCCCTTTTTTCAATATAAACCTAGTTACCCAATTATGGATTAACTTGGTCTTTAAGACCTTTACCCGCTTTAAAGCTTGGGATAGTTGCTGCTGCGATTTGAATTTCTGCACCAGTTTGTGGGTTACGGCCAGTACGCGCTGCACGCTCTTTTACTGAGAAAGTACCGAAACCAACTAATGCTACTGAGTTACCTTCTTTAAGAGAATTAGTAACTGCGCCAGTGAATGCATCTAGTGCACGCGTTGCTGCCGCTTTTGAGATTTCTGCATCAGTAGCAATTTTTTCAACTAATTGAGCTTTATTCATTGTTAGATTCCTATTCGTTATTATTTTGCCTTCGCAAAACCTATCTTTATGCATTTTTGAGAAGTTAGCAACAGCAAATTGCTATTTTTACGTAATTTGTTCAAAAATGACTACTATTTAACTATCAAAAACGAGGTTAGCGACGTTAATATTAATAAAGACTTAATTTAATCAACATCGCGAAGTTTTCTGGTAATTAAACGATTACTCGATTTTCTCGATAACTAAGGTTACTTCCCCGACCTCGATGCCAAACTTATCAATAGCAGTGCGGTTTATCAAGCGTGATTGTGTTACCAAGTACATCCAATCATCGAAATTTACCACTAAAGTACTATCATCATATGGAAGCTCGACAGAATATGTCCAATGGAACACACTGCCATTACTTTCACCTTTTGCTTCGCCAATAACATCTGATGCCGTACCTGTTATACTGCCATCATCATTAATGGTGATGTACCAAACACGTGTTTGCGTTTCACCGTCATCATAAACAAATTGCTCGTCAATCACGCCTTTGTTGCCATCCCAGCTTGCTTGCATGTCGACTACCAGCTTACGAGTTAATTCGCCTTTATGGTCCTGTACTACCCCATAGGCTTTTAGCTCACCACTAAAAAACTGCTTAAAGTTAAATTCAGGTTCTGTACCTCGATAATAATCAACATCGGGCGCAGAGCAGCTGGTAATTAACATTACCATAGCTAAAATAAGGATTGCTTTGAGTTTAATCATGTTTCCCTCCAATAAGCTGTTTGCGTAGTGATGGCTCAGAAGTCTCTGCGCTTAGCCAGATTGCTAAAAAGTTATCGGCAAACTTGTCATCATTTATCTGTCCAAGTGCCTTGCCATTAAAGTAAAAGGTCCCTATTGCCTGCTCATTTGTTTGAAACGTTAATGAATCGTTTTTAGAAATATCGGGCCATAAGTCCAACAGCTGTTTGTCGTAAGCCCCTACCATTTCATCTAAGCCTAAATGCTGCCATTGCTCGTTAGTGGCTTTAACAATGTCTTTGGCTTTAAAATCACGCAAATAGGTAAGTGTTAATTTACTAGGGTGTTGACCGAATGTGTAAGTGCCGTTGGGAGTCTCAAGTTTGGCGTTATAAACATCCCAAAATAAATACTCCATTTTAGCTTGGCCAACGGTTTTAAAACCATTTGCAGCAACATCTGCCATAAACAATGAGCACATAAATGCCGCTATAGTCATACACTGTTTCATCGTCTTATCCTAAAAAACTAGTTATGCAATGTTACGTAAAACCATCACTAACTGATCATTTAGCGGCTAAAAAACGCTTATTAAAGGTAATAATGCATACAAACATCGTTGCCCAGCCTAAACCGTAATACAGCCAAAAACTTACAACAGTCAGATCCGTGCTTAATACACCAAATCGTATACCTGCATAATAGCTAGCCGGAGCAAAGGCTAAACAAACCAACCAAGCGAAATACCAAGGAAGCTTTTGCAAAAACTGCATAGACGTATTAATGGTAAGTAATAGTGCAGCCCAAAGAAAAGCGAGCCATAGAGGCAATGGAGATACTTTATAATTAATTAGCTCAAAACCACTTGCAAGCCATTCATAGCCCAGCGCAATTGGTAGACCACATGCTAAAAGCAGTATGTCTTGCTTGCGTTGCTCTGATAAAAAAAGCATTAAACAAATAATAAAAGAGGCAGGGATTACCGCATCGCGCTCAAGGAGTAAGGCACTAAACCATACTCCTTGAAACAACACGAAATTAATAATCGAGCGCAATGCCATCGTCAGAGTGTCCAAATCGCGGTTTACGGGCTACGAGGTGCACAGTGCTTATTGCACGAGTTCTAAATGCACCTTCACAATAGGCTAGGTAAAACAACCATAAACGATAAAAGCGCTGATCAAACTTAACTTTATCAATTTCAGGCCAGCTGGCAACAAAGCGCTCTCGCCAATCAGCCAATGTTCTTGCATAGTGAACACCAATATCTTTTACACTATGTACCACCATGTCAGTTTGCTGTTTAATTTGCTTATTCATTTCGTCTAAGCAAGGGAGACAACCACCCGGGAAGATATACTGCTGAATGAAGTCAGAGTTTTTCAGGTAATGACTATAACGTTGATCAGCAATGGTAATGGCTTGGATCAGCATTGCGCCGCTGTCTTTCAACAAAGAGTGACATTTGGCAAAAAAGCCTGGTAAATATTCATGCCCAACAGCTTCAATCATTTCAATAGACACGAGCTTGTCGTATTTGCCCTCTAAGAGACGATAATCCTGCTTTAATAAGGTGATTTTATGCTCAAGATTTAGCTCTTTAACTTTTTCTTCAACATAGGCATATTGCTCATCTGAAATAGTTGTAGTCGTTACATGGCAGTCAAAATGCGTTGCCGCGTAAATCGCAAAGGCGCCCCACCCTGTGCCAATCTCAATTACTGAGTCACCTGGCTGTAGATCAACTTGCTCACAAATTAATGCCAGTTTGTGATCTTGGGCTTGTTCAAGAGTGGCTTGTTTTGAAGGGTACACGGCACATGAATACAACATTTCATCACTTAAAAATGCACTATAAAGGTCGTTACCTAAGTCATAATGCGCTGCGATATTTTTCTTAGAACCTTGAGCTGAATTTCGATTTCTAAAATGGTTTAAGCGATGAGCTATACCACTAAAAAAAGCGAATTTTTTCTCAAAAGCATCAAGCTCGTCTTGGTTTAAGGCAAATATTTCAATTAATTTAGTAAGGTTATCACAATCCCAGAAACCTAGAATGTAGGCTTCACCAGCGCCCACGCTTCCTGACAATGCAAACAATTTATACATAGCTGCATCGTTAACTGTAACAGTGGCGTGTATATCACTGGTTGTATCACCAAATTGTGTACGGTCATTTCCTTCAATTAAAGTAATGCGACCAATTTTGATGCTATTAAATGCACCTATTACTAATTTTTTGTATAGTTTTGCCACCCAACCTGTTGCTTGAGTCTCAGTCAAATTTGATACTTTTTCCATCACATCACCTAGTTTAATTCTCTTGTTTGCCCGAATGACCAATAAATGGCACACGTTTACAAAATAGTTTCAGCGCGTGAATATAAATACCTTTGAATATACTCAACGTCATTGCTGGAAACTGCTTGAGCACCGCACTCATCCTCTCTTTATTGAGTGGATGCTTTTGTAAACGTAGCGTTGCGTCAAACAAGAGTGTGTCGTCTTTTTTATTTTCAATATGAATCATGGTGTTATCAGGATTCATTCTGATATGCCAATAATAGTTCATATCTAAGTTCATGAAAGGTGATACGGAAAAAACCTTTTTAAAGTTCACTTTTTTTTCGAGCGGCACGACATAATAATGACGTTCATTCCACGGAGTATTACTTACTTCAGCAAGCATATGCGTGAAATTACCATCATTACTTTGGTAGAAAAAAAAGTTAACAGGACTGAAATATATTCCCATACAACGAAGTTGCCCAAGCATATACACTTTAGTAAAGGTTTGCTTTACACCTAATTCAGCTATCTTGGCGAGCGCACGTTGCTGTACTGATAGCTGCATGTTTGTCTGAAAATTAAAATAATCGCTTTGTTTAAACTTTAGAGGTTTAAAGCCTGAACAGCCCAGCCATGGGTGAATGTTATTAAGTTCTTCAGGCTGAGCTAAATCGACCCACATCATGTAAAGTGGGTATTTGAAATGATGTTTTTTAACTGCAAAACGTCGGTGTCTTACGTCACCGACATAAATGGCGCTATTCAAATTCAACCCCAAGCTGCTTTGCCACGTTGACCGCACTTCTTACACCATCTTCATGAAAGCCGTTATACCAATAAGCGCCACAGAAATAGCTATTATTTTTGCCGTCGATTAATGACTTTTGCTGCTGTGCGGCAATCGATTCTTTATTAAATACCGGATGGTGGTAGGTAAACTCGCGTAAAATTTTATCTTTATTGATACCGTCAAGGTGGTTAAGGGTTACACAAAATTGCGTGTCGCTTTGAATACCTTGCAGAATATTCATTTGATAAGTCACAACAGCCGCTTTGTCTGTGTTGTTATTCAACAAATAGTTCCAGCTAGCCCAAGCTGCCTTGCGTTTTGGCAACAACGCTGTATCAGTATGTAAAACCACTGAATTAGCAGTATAAGGAATGGCTGAAAGTACATTCTTTTCGTCTTCACTTGGGTCAAGTAATAACTTTAAAGCCTGATCAGAATGGCAAGCAAACACCACTTTGTCGAATATTTCACTATGACCATCATCAAAATGAACGTGAACACTGTCATCTTTTCGAGATACCGAGCTGATATTGCTATTTAAACGAATTTTATCAGCGAAGCCTTGGATCATGGGTTTAATGTATTCGCGAGAGCCACCCGGAATAACATACCACTGCGGACGATTAGTGATATCCAGCAAACCGTGGTTATAAAAAAACTTAACAAAAAACTCTACGCCAACTTGTGCCATTTCTTTAATACTGGTTGACCAAATAGCAGCGCCCATCGGCAAAATATAATGGAAGCGAAAGAACTCGTTAAAGTCATGCTCATCCAAAAACTCGCCTAATGTTTGATTGGCCTTGTAGTTTTGTTGTGCATGCAATGATTTACACACTTCATTGAAGCGCACTATGTCTTTTAAGAGTTTCCAAAACTTAGGACGAAAGATATTACGCTTTTGAGCGAACAAGCTCCAAAAAGTATGACCGTTATATTCAAAGCTCGTTTGCTCGTTATGCACACTAAAGCTCATTTGAGTTTTCTGACGCTCGACACCCAAACGCTTAAGTAATTTTTCAAAATATGGGTAAGTGCGGTCGTTAAATACAATAAAACCTGTGTCTACAGCGTATTCAACGCCATCAACCTTTACGTCAATGGTTGCAGTATGGCCACCTATGTAGTCGTTTTTCTCAAATACGGTTACATCGTAGTGCTTATGCAATAGGTGCGCACAGCTTAAACCCGCTATGCCAGATCCAATAACAGCCACTTTTTTCAACGTGATAATCCTTTTGCTAGCTTCAGCCAAAGTGGCGTAGGAAGCATTCTTAAAAATTTCAAAATGAAGGTAAAACGGTGCGGAAAGTGCACTTCTTTGCGCCTTTTCGCGACCCCTTTATAAATATAATTTGCCGCTTTTTCAGCACTCACCGCCATTGGCATTGGAAAGTCGTTTTTATCAGTCAGCGGCGTTTTAACAAAACCAGGGTGAACTAAAGTCACATCAACATCTTTTAAATCAACCGCTAAGCTATTAGCTAAATAACTTACACCGGCTTTAGACGCGCCATAAGCCTGGCTGCGCGGTAGCGGTAAGTAAGTCACACTAGAGCTTACAATCACCAGCTGACCACCGGATTTTATCTTTGGCAGTAATGCCTCAAGGCAATAGCCCATACTGAGTAGATTAGTGGTGATCACACGTTCGAATAAACTGCTATCAAAATTACGAGCATCATCAATATATTCACAATTGCCTGCATTTAAAATGACACGATCGAATTGTGTATAGGCGACTGTGCTCGAACGTATATCCTGAAGGTCTGTTGCATCAAATTGGCAAGACTCAATGTTTTGATGTTGGCTCAATTTAGCAAGCTTTTCTGTGTTCCTGCCGCATGCAATCACATGCTCATTATTGTCTGCGTATAGCTTTGCTAATGACTCGCCAATACCTGAAGTTGCGCCTGTAATTAATGTTGTCATTATGCACTCGCCCTTTTATCAATAAATTTAACAGCCGAGCCAAGTACAGGGATATGCCTGTAAAGCATAGCGCCTACGTCAAAATAATCGCGATGATTAATTATTTTATCACCAGCAAACTTTAAACGGCTATGACCTGCAACCGAGATTGCTTGCCCTTTATTGAGCTTGGGATGACGGTATTGCATGGTCCAGTAGATAAAGGCGGTATCATCGTTGCTCTGAGTATTTTCAGTAACATAGCTGTCTTCAATAACAAATTCGCAAGATATAACGTTAGCATAGAGGTTTTTGAAATACTCACGTAGCTCGCCAAGACCATTTACCGCATGCAAGGGATCTGCAAAGTGAATATCTGGATGATAGATTTCATCCAGTAGCTGTAAATTGTCTTTATTGAGTGTTTGATAAACATCAATAAATCTATCAAGGATCGCCTTGTCCATGTCACACCTTAAATGCGTTTAGCGCTCGCTCTCGCGCGGCTTTATGATCAACAATTGCTGGCCAATAACTGCTCGACTTACCCTGTTTCGCTAAATAATCATGCGGAAAATGGATTTGCTTTGCAGGTACTTTTTCCAACTCTGGTAGATATTTACGGATAAATTCACCATCTGGATCAAATCGCTCACTTTGGGTGATTGGATTGAAAATTCGAAAATACGGCTGAGCATCACATCCCGTACTTGCAGCCCATTGCCAGCCACCGTTGTTAGAGGCAAGGTCGCCGTCTATAAGGTGCTGCATAAAAAAGCGCTCGCCTTTACGCCAATCTATTAATAAGTGCTTAGTTAAAAAGCTTGCGACCACCATGCGCAAACGATTATGCATCCAACCAGTTTGCAGTAACTGCCTCATTGCAGCATCAACTAGTGGGTAGCCTGTTTTACCTTCGCACCACGCTTTAAAGTCGCTCTCATCATCACGCCATTTCACAGCGTTGTATTTATCATTGAAGTTGTCGTATTTACTTAGGCTTGGATAAATAGCAATAAGGTGACGATAAAACTCACGCCAAATCAATTCGTTAACCCAACAAAACAAGTTACTTTTGCTGCTACGTAGTACATCAGGATGGCGCTGCTGAATAAGTGCCAATAATTGCTGAACGCTAACAATACCCAAGGCTAAATATGGGCTTAATCCCGAAGTGCCTTTAATGCTTGGGATATCACGCTGGTCTTGATAAGTTGCTAGCTTTTCTTCAATAAAGCGTGCGCAAACGTGGCTGAGGGTATCATCATCAACAGGCCATTTTTCTGAGCTGCCGTCAGAGTCTAATAACTCATTTGGCTGCCATTCAATGGCCTCGAACATCTTAGGCGGCTCAGCAAAATAAAAGTGGGTGTCTTGATAAACTTTTAGCCATGCATTTTTAAATGGCGTGAATACTTTGAACATTTCGCCGCTTTGATTTTTGATGCTTCCAGGTGGCGCAATTACATCGCCGTCGTATGCATAAAAAGCAATATTTTTACTGTCAGCATGCTGTAAAAACGCTTTATCACGGTTTACTTCGTTAAGCTCATATTCGTTGTTAGCGTATACATTTTTTACCTGATGTTGCTCACAAAATGACGCTAATTTTTCAACGCACCCATCGTAATCAACCGCATCAATGACATATAATTTAATACCTTTACTGGCTAAAAGCTCACCTAAAAAGCCAAGCCTACGCTTTAGTAAATCAAGCTGTATAGTTGCCACATCATGTTTTTGCCATTGCTTTTCAGTAATAAAAAAAACTGCATTCTCGCAACCATTTTCGATTGCCTGATATAGTGCATCGTTATTAAAAAGGCGCAAATCGCGCCTAAACCAAAATAAAGTGTTCATTAAATTCCGTAGCGTAGTTTTAATTCGTTCGGATAGGGGTCTAGATAAACTTGTTTCGCCAAGTATTCATTTGGGTGAACTTTTAAATGATGCTTAATTAATGTCAGTGGAACATAAAGTGGTACGAGACCTTTACGGTATTCGTCAATTGCATCTCTTAGTTCTTGCTTTTCTATTTTAGAAAGTGACTTTTTGAAATAACCCTGTAAATGCATCAAGGTATTTGCATTGTTTTTGCGAGAAGCTGGTTTTTTGAGGGCTGTCATTAACCCTAGAATATATTCATCTGCCAAGGCTTGGATATCTTCACCATCAAAGGTGCCCAGTAAATTCCCTAAACTACGGTAAGCTTCGTAATTATGTGCCATCAATAAATACTTATATTGAGCATGGAACTGGGTCAGTCTATGAACTGTGAGTGGCTGCTCACATAGTGTTTGCCAATGCTTGTAGGTGTAAACGCGCATAACAAAGTTTTCGCGAAGATGCATATCGTTTAAACGACCGTTTTCTTCACAAGGCAACAATGGATTGTGCGCCATTATTTGCTCTGCAAAAAAGCCGACACCTTCTGAGGTGTTACCTGTACCCGCTTCGTTGTAGATTTTAATACGTTCCATACCGCAACTAGGGCTTTTGGCACAAAACACAAAGCCGCTTAACTCAGCGGTTTGCTCTGTTGCCACTCGTTTACCATATTCTGTTAGTTTAGGGCCAACATCGCCAGTACCATCAGGACGGCACACTTTAATGGTGTCGCCAACTCGCACTTGGCGAATCGTTGGTCTAGGGATTGGCAACCCTACCGCTACTTCAGGGCAAAACTTTTTATACTCAACATGGTTAGCCAACTCATCCATGCAAAAATTAGATTTTTTGTGTCCACTGTCAAAGCGAACTTTGTCGCCTGCTAAACAGGCGCTTAAACCAATTTTAATTGTCGATTGCTGCATATAAACTCTACTAATAGATTAGATTACCAATTGGATTTAGTAATTTACTAATACCTTTATTGAAGTGTAGGGCACTACTAACAACTGTAAAGCACAAGCACCCTTCAATTGTTTTTGGCGTGTGATTGTGGCGACCATCTAACATCATAAAGTCACCTGGAACATAGTGTCCGTCTTCATCACTAAACTCACCATCTAATAATAAAGTTAGCTCAAACCCCGTATGCGTGTGCTCAGGTATTTCACCACCCGCATCAATGTGCAATAGACTTGCTCGTAATGGGCCGTCGTCTAAATCAATGCGAGAGCGGGCAAGTTTACCTATTTGCATAAAGTTACTGTGACCAATACGCGTAAGTGCTCTAGGTAATGTGTAGGTTTTATCTTTAACATCAACCGATACCTGTGCTTGCTCGTATACCTCATCGATTGACTCGTCAGCTATGATGGCATCAAAAAGAGTTTTATCGAACATATGATCCATATCATTAGCAGATTCGATAAATATGTCGTCAGCATTTTTTGCCTCAAGCGCGGCTAACTCTTTTTGGCACACAGGACACATTTCAACATGAATAGCGACTGCAACACTCAAAGTGGCAGGTAAATTACCTTCACTGAACTTGGCAAGTAATTCGTTGCTAGGATGGTGCTTAATCATGGTGGTCTCCCATTTCATTGCGTAACTTCTGCAAGGCTAAGCGAAGACGGGACTTCACTGTGCCTACGGGAATATTTAAATGCTCAGCAAGTTGCTCTTGCGACATATCTTGAAAGTAAACGCCACGCACGACTTCACGTTGTGCAAGTGGTAATTTATCAAGGTATTGTTTAATTTGTTTATCTTCTAAGTGGTCACTAAATTCGTGTTGACCCGGCTGGGCTTCATCAATTAGAGGCCAAATATCTTCACTAATACACTCTTCTTTACTGCTCTTCATTTTTCTGAGCATGTCGAAAGATGCGTTACGCATCACGGTATAAACCCATGTCGTCGCCGCCCCTTTCTCTTTATGGTAAAGATGTGCTTTACGCCAAACTGAGGTTAACGTTTCTTGAACTAATTCCATTGCTTGTGCTTCAGAGCCGAATTGCTTTATCCCAAAACGTTTAATTTTTGGTGAGAAATATTGGAAAAGTATTGCAAACGCACGTTTATCACGGTGCGTAGCAACAGCAAATAATGCATCAGCAAGCTCTTTGCTTGGTGTATCTGGCATGGCAGAGTATTGACCTGTGTTAGGTTTACAACCTGTTTGAAGTTGTTGACTTACCATCTTTATGTCATCCAATTATTGTCGTTTGTAGTAATACGCCAAAAAGTTGATGTTAGATCACATTAATCAGTAAATTCGTTGTTAATTAGAGTATGGAGGAAACTTAGCAAGTTTTCAAAGCTAGATTTATAAGCAAGTTGTTGTTTTTTAACTAACGATATAGGCAGGATCTCTAGCCAACGAGCAGCGACCCAAGCAAGGTTATCAAATTGTGGAGTTTTATATAGACCCGCTAAGTCAGGCTGATTTGCAAACACAGCACGAAGTGTGTCACTTAGTAAGGTGTTTTCGTCATTAATTGGCGTGCTTACATACCACGAAGGTGACGTAGTTATTTCGATGTCAGCATGGCGTAGCTGCTGCTCGTCCTGACTAGCGTTGTGAATAGAAACCGCATGTTCAGCATAAACATCAATTAATAGTTGGCCATTATCATCTTGATTGAAATCGGTTATTTGCATTAAACAACCTATCTCGGGCAAGTTAAGGTCTGTGTCGTGTTGGTAAGTGCAAAGCACAAAACCTGTATTATCTTGCACAGCTTCTTTGACCATTGTTAAATAACGTTGCTCAAAGATTCTTAGCTTGGTGAACCCTTCAGGTAAAATAAAAACCGGTAAAGGAAAAATCGCACGCTTCATAAAGTCTACTATTCTAAAACCACATGCCTTTAATTACGTGCGCTTTCTATCCGCCGATCAATATTTCATGAAATCTTAATATCTACTTGTACTTTAGAAGTTGAACCATTGCGCAACGTTACGAAATAATTCGATTGATGCATATGCACTGAGTAAACTCAAAACCGGTGCAACCATAAGTAAAAATAAGCTGATTTCACTACTCATTGTCTTGTTTCCTTACTGCTTGTTTGTTGCTTTAGGAGCTTGAGCAACTTTTAACTCTTCTTCTTTCGAAGCAATTGCATCTTCACTCATGTAAGTATCTAGTAACTTTTGAGCATCAAACTCAATGCTGTTCATTACGCTTTGTTTCAATTCGTTACTTGCTTGTTGAACATAGCTTTTAACAGATTGTGTAATTGTGTTGCTGATATCTAATTCAAAGTCAGTAGCACTTGCTTGAGTTGACGCAAATACAAGTAACGCAGCAGTAGTTAATTTAAGTGAGTTATTCATAGTGGTATTCCTTGTCTCTTTAAGTAATTAGTCGTAATTACTTAATCAAAGGTTGTGCCACCCTGAAAATAAATTTTAAATTATTGATTTTAAAGAATTTAAAAATATATTTATTTTTTAACCTCATTCAGGGTTAGTTAATAATACCAACCAATTTAGATATTTTGACTAATATTTAGTGAAAAAATAAGCATTGCCAACTTCAGCGTACACTTGTACACTGAAACTGTTTTAATCACTCATTTTTAGTAGATAGATATGACAGAACAACTCCCCTACTCACGCCAAGAAGAACAACTTAACGTGCTCACTCACAGCATGGGAGTCCTGTTTGCGGTATATGTGCTGTGGGATTTAATATCACAATCTAACGTTATATCAGCTACGGTAAGTGCCATCGTCTATGGAGCAAGCCTACTGGTATTATTTTTAGCTTCTACTTTGTATCACGCAAGCACCAAGGAGCGTATACGGGCCATTTATAAAAAATGTGACCACTGTGCTATTTACTTGCTTATTGCGGGTACTTACACGCCTTATTTGGTTATTTCGTTATCAGGGGCATGGTCAATTGCAGCTTTAGTGTTTATTTGGTCTTTAGCACTTGGCGGCGTTGCGTATAAGTTACTAGTCAAAAACACCAATAAAAAGGTCTCACTCGCTACCTATTTATTAATGGGTTGGTTTGCATTAGCGCTTGTTTACCCACTTTATTTAAACCTTGATTTAAGCGCTTTATGGTGGCTGCTAGCAGGTGGGATTGCTTACAGTTTAGGCACTGTGTTTTACAGTGCTAAAACTCGCCATTACAGCCATGCAATTTGGCATGTATTTGTGCTGGTTGGCTGTGTTTGCCACTACTTATCAATTAGTTTGTATGTTTATTAGTGCCACTGATGCAAGCGCATATTAATTTTGGCCTTGTTAAAGGTAACGCCTTCACTGAGTAGTTTTTGTCGTTGCTCAAGATGTTTATTGCTACCCTCTGGAAACGATATTTTGCCCTGGCTATTTACTACTCGATGCCACGGAATACGTGAACCTTCAGGCATCACTTTCAATAACCGCCCTACTAACCTTGCGTTATTAGGATAACCTGCAAGCTTTGCAACTTGCCCATAACTGGCTACTTTTCCCGCTGGAATGGCGCAAATAATGGTATAAATTAAATCTTCTTTAGTTGCCTGCTGCACGACTAGACTCCAAATACTGTTTGCTGACTTCGCTAAAATCTTGCCAAATAGCTCTCGCAACAGGGCCATGATGGACAGAGTGCTGCCTAAAAACACGTATTTCAGCGCCAAACTGGTGTTCACGGTCAGTAATTTTTATTTGCTGCAACAAACCGGCTTCAATCTCAGCTTGGCAATGTTGCAAACTAATCATCGCCCAACCCGCACCAGACAGTAAAAACGACTTTACACTGGTTATATCGTCAATTTTCATTAATGCAGAGCCCAATGTATAAGACAACCTATCACTATCGAAACTCAAGTCACTCTCAAACATAGCCAAGCATGGGTAATTTTGAATATCAGCAAAGCTAATTTTACTAGGTACCACATTAGGTGCGCTGACTATACCGATATCAAATTTACCTATAGGCAAACTTTCAAGATCCCCTGTTGCATGGAACAGGTCAAACCAAGGCCCAATCCCTAAGTCCGCTTGATGACTGTTTACTTGTTCAAGGGATACAAAGCGTTTACCTGAAGAAATACTAAACTCAGTACTAGCAAAACGTTGGAAGGTTTCACTTATGACTTGATTGTAACTAGGTTGGTGGCAAAGTTGCTCGTAGCAAATTTTATAATTAGCTTCATTTCCTAGCGCCAACTCTTTAGCAAGCGAGCTCAGTTCACTGTTTGCGTTAAGTAACTGACGTGCCTCACGATAAAAAATACGGCCTTTTTCAGTAAGATGTAAGCGATACTGGCTACGGTCTAAAAGCTCAAACCCCAGCTCAGATTCGAGTTTTTTTATCGCCAGTGTTAGTGCAGGTTGGGTTTTATGAAGTTTTATAGCGGCTTGGCTCAAACTAGCACTCTGTACAATTGCATCTAAAATAACGAGTTGATTTAGGTTCATGATATAAAAACCACTATATAAATAAAATTAATGATGTTTCTAAAATTTAATAATTTTTATTTTATATGTTTGCAGCGTATCCTGCAGCTAATTTATGCATCATATCTATGGAGAAGACAATGAAATTGGCATTCGTTGCGATAACTACGAGCCTAATTTTGATGCTTGCGGCATGTTCTGAGCAGGCATCTAATACTGAGGTTGAGCCAGTTGTGCGCCCGGTAAAATTATTCACTATAAGTAATCTTTCAGATGAAACTATACGTAGTTTTCCAGCTGAAGTTGTTGCTAACCAAGGTTCATATCTCGCCTTTAGAGTGAATGGTGAGTTACTTGAGTTCCCAGCGCTTGCCGGTCAGCATGTTGAAAAAGGACAGCTGCTTGCCAAACTCGACCCTGAAGACTTTCAACTACAATATGATGAGCGCAAAGCGCGTTTTGAACTCGCAGAGTCTCAACTTGAACGTGTACAAAAGCTTTTTGACCGTTCAATCGCCAGTCAATCTGAGTTAGACCAAGCCCTTGCTAACAAGCAAGTAGCAGAATCAGCATTAAAGATAGCCAAAACGAATTTAGATAACAGTGAATTACGTGCGCCGTTTGCAGGCACTGTAGCAAAGGTGTTTGTTAAAAACTTTGAGAACATTCAAGCCAAGCAGAATATTTTACGACTTGAAACCCGTGATTTAATGGATGTTGTTATTCAAGTCCCAGAAAAACTCATTGCACGCATCGATAAAGATGTTGAATATCAACCTGATGTTGTCTTTGATGGCTATCCTAACAAATCTTATAAACTGTCTGTGAAAGAATTTGATACTCAAGCAGATCCAATCACCCTAACCTATAAAGTGGTATTTTCTTTACCGGTTCCTAAAGATTTTAATCTACTTGAAGGTATGACTGGCCGCGTTGATATTGATTTAAGCAAGATCACCAACTCACAATCACCCTATACATTATTACCTGTAGAAGCTGTTTTCTCTGAGCCAACCGAGCCTGAAAGTAACAATAGTTATGTATGGATTTATGACGAAGAAAGTGGCCTTGTCCATAAGCAAGCTGTAGAAGTAGGACAGCTACATCGTGATAGCATTGAAGTATTATCGGGTATCAAAGCAGGACAAAAAATAGTCGCTGCAGGGGTTAACTTTTTAGAAGAAGGCATGAAAGTTCGTCCTTGGCAAAAAGAGCGAGGCTTATAATGAGCTTTGCTGCACTTGCTATCGAAAGGAAAGTGGTAAGTTGGATGTTTGCGCTGTTTTTGCTTATTGGCGGAACAGTGGCTTACTTTGGCTTAGGACAACTTGAAGACCCTGAATTCACATTAAAAAAAGCCATGGTGATCACCCTGTATCCAGGTGCGTCGCCACAACAGGTTGAAGAAGAAGTTACATTTCCCATAGAGAATGCGATTCAACAACTGCCGTATGTTGATTACGTGACCAGTATTTCATCACCGGGTAAATCGCAAATTACCGTCGAGATGAAAAGCAATTATCGTAAACAAGACTTACGCCAAATATGGGACGAACTGCGTCGTAAAATCAACGACCAAGCAGCCTCAATGCCATCTGGGGTTTATCCGAGTAAAATTATGGATGACTTTGGTGATGTATACGGTGTGATGTACGCGGTAACTGGCGATGGTTACTCTTACGATGAACTGAAAGATTACGTTGATTATTTAAAACGTGAGCTTGTGTTGGTTGATGGCGTTAGTAAAGTAACTGTTGGTGGCGAGCAACAAGCACAGGTTATGGTTGAAATTTCAACCCGTAAACTTGCCCAGCTAGGTATTTCACCCAACCGCATTTATCAACTTTTACAAACTCAAAATAGTGTGTCGAACGCAGGTAAGGTGCGCGTCGGCGATGAGTCAATTCGCTTACACCCAACCGGTGAATTCAAAGACGTTAAAGAGCTTGAAAATCTTCTTATTTCAAAGCCAGGTGAAAATGAACTTATTTATTTAGGTGATGTTGCTAAGGTATTTCGTGAATACGCTGAAGTACCAAACAATATTATTCGCTATAACCAACAGCAAGCATTACTGGTAGGTGTGTCGTTTAGCACAGGCGTAAACGTCGTTGATGTAGGGGCAAATATTGATGCTCATTTAGCGTCACTCGAATACCAGCGACCGCATGGTATGGAAATCAACAGCGTTTATAACCAGCCAGCCGAAGTTGAGAAGTCAGTAAGTGGCTTTATTATCAGCCTGCTTGAAGCGGTTGCCATTGTCATTATTGTACTTTTAGTCTTTATGGGCTTTAAAAGTGGCGTATTGATTGGTGTAATACTTCTGCTTACCGTATTAGGCACCTTTATTTTCATGAAGTTGTTTGCCATAGATTTACAACGTATCTCATTAGGCGCCCTGATTATTGCCTTAGGTATGCTGGTTGATAATGCCATTGTTGTAACCGAAGGTATATTGATAAACCTCAAGCGCGGACAAACAAAACTGCAAGCAGCAACTAACATAGTTGATCAAACCAAGTGGCCGTTACTCGGTGCGACGGTTATCGCTATTACGGCATTTGCGCCAATTGGTTTGAGTTCAGATGCCAGTGGTGAATTTGCTGGCAGCTTGTTCTGGGTGTTGTTTATTTCATTATTATTAAGCTGGATCACAGCTATCACCCTGACGCCATTTTTTGCTGATTTAATGTTTAAACAAGCAACTGCAAAACAGCCACATCATGATGAAGACCCTTATCAAGGTGTTATTTTTAATGTCTATAAAGGCGTGTTACATGCGGCAATGCGTTATCGTAAAACCACATTGTTAATAATGGTTATCATGCTAGTGAGTGCTGTGTTTGGTTTTAAATTTATCAAGCAGTCGTTTTTCCCTGCATCAAATACACCTATGTTTTATGTTGATTATTGGCATACACAAGGTGCTGATATTCATACCACAATGGATGGCGTCGCAAAACTTGAAAAATTCTTACAAGCAGACCCTCTTGTAGAAGAAGTAACAACGACAGTCGGTCAAGGTGCCCCTCGCTTTATGCTGACTTACGCACCTGAAAAATCATACCCAGCTTATGGGCAATTGATTATTCGTGTAAAAGACCGTGAAGCCGTCACCACTATGATCAAAAAAGTACGTGATTACCAACACGAGCACGTACTTGATGCTCAGCTTAAAGTTAAACGTATGGAAATTGGCCCATCAACTGATGCAAAAATCGAAGCGCGTTTTTCTGGTGCTGATCCTGTGGTACTTCGCCAGTTAGCAAAAGAGGCAAAAGACATTCTGCATCAAGATGCAGGAGCATTTAACATTCGTGACGATTGGCGAGCACGTTCTAAGTTAATTCGCCCTCAGTTTAACGAGCAAAAAGCCCGTCGTTTAGGGATTGCCAAATCTGACCTCGATCAGCTGCTGTTAACCAGCTTATCAGGTAAGCAAGTGGGTGTTTATAAAGATGGCACGCAAATGCTGCCCATTATTGCCCGCTCGCCTGCAGAAGAGCGCTTAAACGTTGAAAGCCTGCGTGACTTACAAATATACAGCCCTGTGTTAGGTGTGTTTGTACCCGTTACACAAGTGGTTGATGACTTTGTGGTTGAGTGGGAAGACAGCTTGATCATGCGACGTGATCGTAAGCGTACTATCACAGTGATGGCCGACCACGATGTTATTGGTGATGAAACACCAGCAAAGCTCTTTGCACGTGTTCGCAAAGATATAGAAGCCATTAAACTTCCTAATGGCTATGAACTGCAATGGGGCGGCGAGTTTGAGTCGTCAAGCAAAGCACAAAAAGCCATTTTCGGTTCATTGCCACTTGGTTATTTAGCCATGTTCGCAATCACAGTACTGCTGTTTAACTCTGTTAAGCAACCATTAGTAATATGGGCGACGGTGCCGTTAGCAATCATTGGTGTATCGGCAGGTTTATTACTAATGAATGCAGCATTTAGCTTTATGGCACTGCTTGGCTTACTTAGTTTAAGCGGCATGCTCATCAAAAACGGCATTGTATTAGTTGATCAAATTAACCTTGAACTCGATAGCGGGAAAGACCCTTATAAAGCAGTGTTTGACTCTGGTGTAAGCCGTGTTCGCCCTGTAGCGATGGCTGCGATTACCACCATTTTAGGCATGATCCCACTGCTATTTGACGTGTTCTTCCAGTCAATGGCGGTAACCATTATGTTTGGCCTTGGTTTTGCCACAGTGCTGACCCTGATTGTTGTGCCTGTGCTTTATACCATGCTGTTTAAGATCAAAGTACCTAAACAGCGTCACGCTAATTAATACAGATTGACTCTCAACCAAAAGCCCTAACAGCAAACTGTTAGGGCTTTTTCTTTATTAGAATGACTGGTAACTAAAACCGCCACAGCATAAAAAGCTATTCAAACACTACATTTTAAAAGCTCAAGCTTACTTTTTCAGGCTTAATGTACCTGTGCGTTTGGTGCTGCTACGTTTCGTTTGATTTGGTTTTGCTGAGTGCGAATTGCCAGCCTTTGCTCTTGATTGACCTTGTTTGGCATCGTTGCGTGCTTTTTTCACGTATTTTGAAAAGTCGCGCTTTTTTTCTTCTTCATTGCGTGGTTTTTGCTTGCCGCGGGCTTGGGTTGGCTGTTTATTTTCATCAATTGAGCGCTCTTCTGTTTTACCTGAGTCGGCAATTGAGTTATTGATCTCTGCCATTTCTTGCTCGGTTAAATGACGCCACTGCCCTACTTTTAAACCTTTTAGGGTAACGTTCATAATACGTGTGCGTTTAAGAGTCACCACTTCATAACCTAAATATTCACACATGCGGCGAATTTGGCGGTTTAAGCCTTGTGTTAGCACAATGGTAAATTGCTGTGGGCCAGTTTGTTTTACCTTACACTTTTTAGTAACAGTATCAAGAATAGGAATACCATTTGCCATCTTGTTAACAAACTGGCGGTTTAGCGGTTTATCAACTGTCACTACGTATTCTTTTTCATGATTATTACCAGCACGCAGGATTTTATTAACGATGTCGCCTTCGTTGGTTAAAAAAATCAAGCCTTCTGAAGGCCTATCTAAGCGTCCGATTGGGAAAATACGCTCTGGGTAGTTAACCGCTTTAACAATGTTACTTTGAATTTTTCGCTCAGTTGTACAAGTAATACCAACAGGTTTGTTATAGGCGATATAAACTCGTTTAGGTTTTGCTTTTAATGGCTGACCATCAATCAGAACGTCATCATCATTGCTGACTTTTACGCCCATTTCAGGCAAGTTGCCGTTAACAGTTACACGACCTTCTTCAATATATTTATCTGCCTCACGGCGTGAACAAAAACCTGTTTCACTGATAAATTTATTTAATCGCTTTAACTCTGTCATGGCATACTTCTGTCTGGATTTTAAAGCCGCTAGTTTATACCAGAAGCCTTTGCCAAGCTAGGTAGAATCTAGGCTCTTTCGCAGCACTTTTAGTGCAGCGCTGCATTTTTAGGCTTTTCACTCAATAAATTATGCAGGGTATCAAAATCGAACGCGTACTCGCTACTTTTAGTGTTTTGCAGTAAAAAGGTTTCAAAGGGGATAACCGACCAGTCTTTAATATTTCTAAGCCAGCCATAACTTTTTATGTTGTGCTGTGTAATGACCCCAAGTTGAAACTTAATCGCATTATGGTTTTGCCAATAAGGATTACCATTTTTATGATCGACTAAGCTTATTAATGCCCACGCACCCATCATAAAATGCCCGCCAACACTGGCCGTGAGTTTTTGCTGTTCAATCAAGTCTAAATTTTCATCAAGCCAATCTATACCACCAATAAAATAGGCTTTCTCTGCTTTTTCTTTTACTGCTTCAAGTGCACCTTGTGCCATTAAATCAGAAGCGCACCAAATTACATTAGTATCTGGATATCGTTGTAATAAACGACTTACTTTATGCACTGCCTCTTGCTTGTTCCAGTTGGCATAAACAACTTGCTCAAGCTCGACATCTTGTTTACGTAAGTAATGAACAAGGCCATCACTGCGGGTATCTGATTCGGAGCCATAATGACCATTAATCGCAACAAAATGCGGCGTTTGCTTTGCAGCTATTGCCTCATTAAGTAAAGCTTTGCCAAGTTGCTCTCCCGCTTTAAAGTTATCGTGAAAAACCTCTCCTAACCAGTATTTAAAGCGCTGGCGAGGCTTACCAACTTCATCTCGCTCAACGCCGACAATGGTTTCTTCCAGTGTTATAAAGTTAACTTTGTGCTGCTCAAGTAGAGTCATTGACTGCTCAGCACCACCAGGGTAATTGATCAAGATAGCGTAATCTGGCTTGGGGTTATATTGTAGGTACTGTTTTAATTCAGCTAATTGAATATGACGATTACCGCCGCCGTAAATGGTCGTGAGATTGACATTATTTTGCTCGGCAGCCACGTGCATGATATCACTCACTTTTTGCCAAAATATGTCGGTTTTAACTGATGGATTAACGAGCAACACAGAAAACTGATCGCCTGCATAAAGTGGTGAACAGCAAAGCAATGTTAAAACTAACCAGCAAGTGCGCATAACCACTCCGTTTTGTTTTCTTTTATTGTAGTATACGAGACATTATCTCGACAATTTTCGCCAAATTAATTCACACGGACCATGTTTAAAGTACTGGCTATAGACTTTACAAAATACCAATTGAAAAACAAGCACACCCGCAATAACCAACCAATAATCTATTCGATCGAAATTAAGTGCAGCGCTTGAGAATGCAACTTTAAAAAACAGTATAAATATTACTGTTTGCATCAGATATAAAGTCAATGACATGCGTCCAGCCTGCTGTAACAGCAACCATTTACTGGATTTATTTTTAACTATTTTTACAATGATATGGCAATAGCAAATGACCATAGCTAAAGCTGCTAGCCAATTTATAGGCTCGACAATCGCGTACATAAATACACTACTGTTAGGGTCTATCATCAACCTTACGAGTGTTAAACCAATAGCCGCTGGAACAATCATGTTAAGCTGAGCTTTCGTTAAGCCGTCAACAAAAACCCCTTGTTTATATAGATAAACGCCCACTAGCATTAGCCCTGCGGCCATCCACATAGTGATCAGCGGCACTGCAATAAGCATCACAGTAAACATTAATATGTTACTGACAAATCCAGCAAAGTAGGAAGAATAAGCCGCATCATAAGCCATCAAAAACGCGTCTGAACTTCGCGTTAAAGGCGTTAATTCAGGTTCGACAAAGGCAAGTAAAAATGAAATAAAGGCACCGAGAAGTAAAAACAACATGCCCATACGCAGTATTTTTTCGTTATCTTGCTGGCTAAATTTAAGGGTTAACCAACCAGCACAGGCATAAATAAACAAAATATCGCCGGCCCAAAGCAAAAAGCCGTGAGCAAGGCCAATATAAGCAAGCACTTTTAAGCGATTGTGTTGTTTATCTATACTTTGCCAAAGCTGCCATTGAATAACCAATGAGGCACCAAATAATAGGCAAAAAAGGCTTCTAAAACGTCCATCAATAAATAGCACATTAATGATGTTTATGACAGTATCAGAAAGTGGTGGCGATGAGCTTGGGGTATAATCATACTCAAACATAGCAAAGGTATAGATGTTCATAAACATCAAACCTAGCACCGCAATACCCCGTAAAACATCCATATTTATATTGCGCATAGTTCCCTTATAAGTTTTGTCTACAGCTATCGCTCCAATTTACCGCATTTTCGTATATTTTGGGAAGTTCCCCACTCTCAATATTTAAATAGGCAACTGCTTGCTCCAGTGCCCACCAGCTTCCTGTTTCGTATGCTTTAACAGTTTCGAGAATGTAATAGAGAATATTCTTTTCTTGCATTAATGCTGCATGTATTTCGTCAGGAAACGGCAATCTATCCAACAGCTTTTCCATCGGCTGATCTAATATTGCATCGAGTAATGAAAACAGCCCCGTTAAAAATGCCTCTCCGGTTTGTTGTTTTGCGACACGCTGCGCTATTAATTCACAAAAACGCGCTCTGACAACACAAAGCCGAGTAAGCTCGGCTGGTTTTGATTGGGCGCTATGGGCGGTGATGATCAAACTAACAAACTTTTTCAGTCGTTCATGACCTAGGTACACAAGCGCTTGCTTTAATGAACCTATTTTACTTTTTATTGGAAATACACCACTGTTTATTAAGCGTAATAGCTTGTAGGCAAGTGCAGTATCTAAAGAAAACAGTCCCGCGATTTCGCTAATATTAGGATCAGGGCGCATTACTTCAGCATAAATCGACAAAACTAATGCATAGTTGTAATCGATATCGCGATGTTGGATCATTTTTGGTTTTGCAAAAAAGTAACCTTGGAAAAAATCGAAACCCATTTTGTAGGCTTTCTCATAATCATCGGCAGTTTCAAGCTTTTCTGCTAATAGTTTTATTTTTTTATGCTTTTTCAGCTTCTGTAAAACAGGCGCAATGTCCTCAAAGGGGGTTTGCTTCACATCGAACTTAATCAAGCGAATTAACTTTAAAAAGCGGTCCCATTCAGGTTGGTATACGAAATCATCAAGAGCAAGTTTGTAGTTATTATGGAAAAGCTCCCGACAAAATTCATAGTTTTCGTCTGTTGGCTCCATCGTTTCGAGAAGCTCAATAACCACGTCTTGAGTTGGCAAAAACGCGCATAGGTCCAGTTTCAACGATTCTGGACCTATATTAATTAACGCCTTTTTGCCCGACGTAATATGGCGAGTGCCTAGATTGAGCTGGTTTTCCATAATCAGACGCGCAGTAGCTGTGCTCTCTGAAACATCCGGGAAACTGTTTTTTAAACTATCTCTAAATAGTAGCTCATAGGCGACAACTTGTTGACGACGATTAAAGACCGCTTGCCTAGCAACAAATACAGCCACTTTACCTACTTTTGAATTTTTATATCACACTAAGTAATTAATAGCTGAAATAGACAAAAAAGTCACTTAATTACCATGAATCACGCAATATTTATTGATATAAGCCTGATAAATAGCCATCTGCAACAGATCCCCATGTAAAACGAGCATTTTTAGCTTGTTCACATATCGAGCGCCATTGCTCAGGTTGCGACTTTTTAAGGTCTAGCGCATCACTAAAACCAGTAATAAGTTCGTAGCTTTGAGAGGCTAAACTCTCACCTCTAAAACTAAAACCACTGACATTATGCTCGACCGTATCCTGTAAACCGCCAACACCATGAACTAAGCATGGCTGTCCAGCGCGCATTGCTAACATTTGACTTATTCCACATGGCTCAAATGAGCTTGGCATTAAGAATAAATCACCCAAGTGATACATATATTCACCAACCAAGTGTGCATAGCCTTTTAAAAATAGCAGATTCTCTTGGCGTGCCATGACAGTTGTCATGATTTGCTCAAGTTCAGCATCACCAGAGCCAAGAATTATCATGTAGCCATCATGTTGCTTTAAGCGTTGACATAACTCATCTAAAACCAATGCTTTTTCATAAGGTTGACGCAGTAAAAGTGCCTTTTGATCTGTTAATCGACCAACACTCGTAACAAGCGGACCCGCAAAAGGTTTTGTTTTGAACTGTAATAAACGTTGGTGAGCAAGATAATAACTTGAATCTAAGATGGGGCTCTTCGCCATCCATTGAAATAGTGCCGACTCTGCATGATGGTAAAGTGTTGCAAGGCTGATATCTTTGAGTTCCATTCCTGGATATTCACAACCATTTAGGATCCCTACCACACGACCTTCACGATAGGCTGCCTGCAAATCAGCTTCTAGTCCTTCTCCACCAAAAAAACCATTTGCAGCATCACTCGGACGCAATACTTCTTGACAGTAGGTCGGTGAAACAAGGTGCACTTTATCAACTAAATTAATCGCTGCTCGCATCGGATTAAAACAATCGTGATAACGCGGATCGCACAATTTCTCGCCGTTATAATTTAAGCCCGGAAACCATGCTTCTAAACTTGAGCTATCGCCTTTAAATGGGCGAATACCCTGCAATGCCAAATTATGAACGGTATAAGCTAAAAATAACTTAGATAATGTACGGTAACGACCGTCATTTTTTAGTAATAATGCCACACAGGCGCTATGCCAGTCATGTAAATGCATTACATCAGGGATTCGGATAATTCCTTGTAGTAAGGCTTCACACACCGCCGCATTAAACAATGCAAACTTACTCGCATCGGTTGCAAAGGGCCTGCCAGGTTCATCATTACAATACACGGCACCATTATGGCGACTGAATTCCCAATGAGAAATAATCAGTTGCGTAACACCGTGTTCACTATTGGCAAGTTTCCACACGTCTAGTTGCTGCATATGCCCTGCAAATGGAACATGTACAACACCGATATGATGACGTTCAAGATAATGAAATCCGTAATCAGGGATCACAACATCAACAGTAAGGCCTTTATCAACTAACGCTTTAGGACAGTCCCTAACAACATCCGCTACACCACCGACTTTAGCATTCGGTAATGCGTCATTCTCTGCAGCCACCATCAACACATGCATGATTAGCAGTACTCCATAACATTAATTCTTACTATGAAACAAGGAGTAGCAATTGCTACTCCTTACTACACTATGACTTTACCATTAAACAAAGTATTTATTACTTTGCTTTTGTTGCCTTTGCTTTTTTCTCAAGCTCATTCAACATGTCTCGGGTAACAAGTACGATCCCCTTTTTCGACACTCTAAAGCCATTTTCTTTATCAGCTTCATTATCAAAACCAATTTCAAGGCCAGCAGGGATCTCACAGTTACGGTCTATAATAGCACGCCTAATGCGGCAATTACGGTTAATTTTAACCCCAGGTAAGATCACTGACTCTTCGATTTCACAGTATGAATGAACATATACATTCGAAAACAGCAGTGATTTTCTAACCATTGAACCAGAGATAATACAGCCACCCGATACCGTTGAATCCACAGCCATACCACGTCTATCATCATCATTAAAAATGAATTTAGCAGGTGGTAATTGCTCTTGATATGTCCAAATCGGCCATTTAGGATCGTATAAGTCAAGCTGAGGCTCTGGCATAACAAGCTCCATATTGGCTTCCCAAAACGAATCCAGGGTACCTACATCACGCCAGTATGGCTGGCCTTCATTTTCATCTCTAAATGGGTATGCAAATACATTGTGCTCTTCAATGATGGCCGGGATAATATCGTGACCAAAGTCACGACCAGAACCCTCTGTTTCTGCATCTTTTTTTAACTGTTCAAATAAGAACTCTGTGTTAAAAATGTAGTTACCCATTGACGCTAAACAAGTACCTGGTTTACCCGGCACTGAAGTTGGCTCAGATGGTTTCTCATCAAAACGGCGAACTCTGTTATTCTCATCAACAGTCATTACACCAAAGGTACCTGCGGCTTCTTCACACGGTACTTCGATACAGCACACTGTCATATCTGCACCAGTTTCAACATGCTTAGCAAGTAAACCGCCGTAATCCATGCAGTAAACGTGGTCACCTGAAAGAATCATCACGTATTTAGGCAGCTCATGACGAATGATATCCATATTTTGGAAAACGGCGTCTGCCGTACCACAATACCAATCATCACCTTTACGTTGTGATGCCGGCAGTATTTCTACCGACTCACCGAGTTCTTTCTTAAAGTGTCCCCACGCACGGTTTACATGGCGGATTAATGAGTGTGACTTGTATTGAGTTGCTATACCAACACGACGAATGCCTGAGTTAATACAGTTTGATAGAGGAAAATCGATTATTCGATGTTTCCCGCCAAAATACACTGCTGGCTTAGCACGCCAGTCTGTTAATTCATGTAAACGAGAACCACGCCCACCTGCTAAAATGAGTGCATACGTTTCTCTTGTTAAACTACTTATGTATCGATTTGCATAACTAGGCATAACTCTCTCCGTCTTAAGTTAGCTGCTTTTCTTCTGTGTGTTTTGCTTTGCGCTAATGTCTAACAGTGGTTCCAAGTGCCAGATTTCATCACTGTATTGACTAATTGTTCTATCGCTCGAAAACATGCCACTAGCCGCCGTATTTAAAATACTCATTTGCGTCCAGTGAGCAGTGTCTAGGTAAGCTTTTTCAACTTGCTCTTGTGCCTCAACGAAGCTGGCAAAATCATGGGCAACTAACCACGGATCGTGCGGGCTCTTAATCGCAGCAATAATGTCGTCGAATAGATTTGGTTCAAACAAGTTAAAGTGACCGCTTTCAAGTAACTGCATTACCTTGTATAGGCTGTCGGTTTGATGAATAATTTGCTCAGGATTATAGTGCGCTTTGATATCATCAATTTGTTCTGCTCGAGCACCAAACAAGAAGAAATTATCAGCACCTACTGCGTCACGGATCTCGATATTGGCACCATCTAACGTACCAATGGTCAAAGCACCATTCATCATGAACTTCATGTTACCGGTACCCGATGCTTCTTTACCTGCTGTTGAAATTTGCTCAGACAAATCCGTTGCTGGGCAAATAGTTTCCATTGCTGTCACGTTATAATTCGGTAAAAAAGCCACTCTCAAGTACGGTTTTGCCAATGGATCTTTATTGATCACTTCAGCAACATTATTAATTAACTTAATTATCTTCTTCGCCATGTAGTAACCAGGTGCGGCTTTACCACCTAATAACACACAACGAGGGACAATATTTGAAGTATCACCTTGGCGAATACGATCATATAATTGAATAACATGTAATATATTTAATAATTGGCGCTTGTATTCATGAATACGTTTTACTTGCACATCAAACATCATTGATGGATCAAACTCAACGCCACAACGAGCCTTAACAAGTTCAACAAGGCGTTGCTTATTGCTATGTTTAACTGCTTGCCATTCTTTGTGGAATTTAGTGTCGTCGTATAAGCGACGTAATTGACTGACTTTACTGAAGTCACCTACCCACTCTTCACCTATGTGCTTATTGAGTAGTTTGGCTAAATCAGGGTTACAATGTGCAAGCCAACGACGTGGCGTAACCCCATTGGTCTTATTATTGAATTTTTCTGGCCAAAGCTGATAAAACTCATTGAATAAGCCCGCTTTAAGTAGCTCGGTATGAAGTGCAGCAACGCCATTTACTGAGTAACTACCAACAATTGCTAAATACGCCATGCGGATTTGTGGCTCTGGGCCTTCTTCAATAAGCGATAATGCTCGTTGTTTTTCAACATCTCCAGGCCATGCTTGAGCAACATCTGCTAAGAAGCGGGCATTGATTTCATAGATTATTTCTAAGATACGCGGTAATAATCGCGCAAATAATGATACTGACCACTTCTCTAATGCTTCTGGCAGTAAAGTGTGGTTAGTATAAGCCATGGTTTTAGTAGTAATAGACCAGGCTTCTTGCCAATCTAGCTCATACTCATCAACCAAAATACGTATCAGTTCTGCTACAGCAATACTTGGGTGTGTATCGTTTAATTGAAAAACATGGTAATCAGCAAAGTCAGAGAAATCTTCGCCATGTTTGCTAACCCACGTATCTATGATGTCTTGTAAGCTCGCCGATGATAAGAAGTATTGCTGGCGTAAACGAAGCTCTTTACCATTTTCACTGCTATCATTTGGATAAAGTACCATGGTGATTTGTTCAGCAAGGTTTTTACGAGCAACAGCTTCTGAATAACTCCCTGCGTTGAATTCGCTCAAATCAAATTCGTCAGTCGCCTCTGATTTCCATAAACGTAGCGTGTTTACGATATCGTTTTTATAGCCTGGAATTGGCACATCATAAGGCACAGCTAAGACATCGTGAGAATCAAGCCATTGACGGTGCTCACGTCCGTATTTATCAGTATAACTTTCAACATGACCAAAGAATTTTACACGCTTTGATTGCTCTGGGGCACTTAGCTCCCAAGGATGACCTTCGCGTAACCAGTTATCGGGCTGTTCAATTTGATGGCCATTTTCAATCGCTTGATTAAACATGCCATATTCATAACGAATACCATAACCAATCACAGGTAGTGCCAAGCTTGCACAACTATCCAAGAAACACGCAGCTAGACGGCCCAAACCACCGTTACCTAAACCTGCGTCGTGCTCAGCTTCTGCAACTGTCTCTAACTTTGTACAGTAATCTTGTAATGCTTTTGCAACTTGATCGTCTAAATCTAGGTTTAGAATGGCATTACCAAGAGCACGACCCATTAAAAATTCAAGAGATAAATAAGCAGTTTTACGACGCTTTTGTCCGTGAATTTGCTGATTAGTTACACGGCAACGTGCAACCAATCTGTCACGAATAGTTAATGCTAAAGCATGATATAAATATAATTGCGATTCACCGACTTTGTCACGCCCAAGGGTGTAATAAAAATGGCGAGATAAATCATCATCTAAGGTGCTTTCATCAACGGTAGGGGCATCCTGCCAGCCCTTAACAACACATACTTGATCGGCATTTTTAGCCATGATTAGGATCCTCTGAATTGGCGGTAAAAACCCAGCTGCTCATTGCAGCAATCTGTTGTTCCTTATCTACATCATAAGTTGACATAGGATGTATACTTGTCAGTGCTAAATGCCACTTCCCTTTCGCAAGAGGGGGTAATTGACAAGTAACAGACTCTGACCCAGCATTTAAAATGATCAATAAAGCTTGGTTTGTGTGTTTATCAGTCAGGCTATAAATCAACACTTGGCGATCAACTTGATGCCAATCGTCTTGTTCCATTGCAGTGCCTGATTCAGTGAACCACGCGACGTCGTAACGTGGATCATTATCATGAACAAAAAAACGATGCTTAAAGACACTAAACTGCTTTCGTAAACGCAAAACATCATCGATGAATCGGGTTAATGGATGATTAATTTGCGAGTCTTTCCATGCAAGCCAGCTAGTGCGATTATTTTGGCAATACGCGTTATTATTACCACCTTGTGAATGGGCCATTTCGCTTCCTAGTGAAAGCATTGGAACCCCTTTTGAAAGTAATAACGTCAATAGAATATTTTTTTGTTGCTGCAAACGTAATGCGTTAATTTCTTTATCGTCAGTAAAACCTTCTACACCACAATTAAAGGAGTGGTTGGCACTGTGTCCATCTCTATTTTGTTCACCGTTGGCTTCATTATGTTTCTGTTCATAACTCACTAAATCATTAAGCGTGAAACCATCATGGCTCGTCACAAAATTAATGCTGTTAAGTGGTCCTCTGAGATTATGCTCAAATAAGTCGAACGAACCATGTAAACGCTTTGCAAGCTCACCTATAACCCCCTGCTCTTGTCGCCAAAAACGTCGGATAGTGTCACGATACTTGTCGTTCCACTCACGCCAAGGTGCAGGAAAAGCCCCTAATTGGTAACCGCCCGGGCCAATATCCCATGGCTCAGCAATCAGTTTTACTTTACTCAAAACAGGATCTTGGTTGATTGCTTGGAAAAACGCATGCGCTTGATTAAAGCCATTAGGATTACGAGCAAGAATCGTTGCAAGGTCGAAACGAAAACCGTCTACCCCCATTACTTCAACCCAATATCGCAAGCTATCAAGCACCAGCTGTAAGGTTCTTGGTGAATCAATATTCACAGTATTACCACAGCCGGTATCATTGATATAATGCTGAGGTTTATCAGCCACAGTGCGATAATAGCCAAGGTTATCTAAGCCGCGTAAAGAAAGAATAGGCCCATCAGTTCCTGCTTCAGCAGTATGGTTATAGACAACATCTAAAATTACTTCGATATCAGCCTTATGAAGAGCCGCAACCATTTGCTGAAATTCGCCGATATCATCATTCACTAGATAATCTTTGTGCGGCGTGAAGAAATTAAGCGTGTTGTAACCCCAATAGTTTTGTAGGCCTTTAGCCGTTAAGAACTGCTCACTTATGAATGCGTGCACAGGGAGTAATTCAAGACAAGTCACCCCTATAGTGCGTAAATGCTCTATAAAACTCGGATGGCTTAAGCCTAAGAACTTACCTTGTAGTGCTTTAGGGATCATTGGGTGTCGACATGTTGCGCCAGTAACATGGCACTCATAAATCACCGTTTTACCCCAACTATGGTTAGGTTTTTTACCCGTATAAGGTGCAAGCTCGCGAACTCGAGACTTGGGCATATCAACAGCGTTATTGACTTGACTCAACTTACCTACAGGCATCTGACCATAATGGCGCTCACTCCAAGTAAACTCACCATGCAAGTCTCGCGCATAAGGGTCTAGTAGTAGCTTGTGATTATTAAAGAAAAGCCCTTTTTCTGGTGCATATTCACCATCTGCCCTGTAACCATACAATGCCCCTGCTTTTAAAGGGCTAACGTGCAATGTCCAAATGCCACCTTCGTTAAGGTGCATTGAAAGAGTCATTACTTCTGAATGACCGCTATTGTCAAATAAACACAATGACACATGCTGAGCTTGGGGTGCATACACAGCAAAATTAACACCGTTTTCAACAATAGATGCCCCTAGAGGCATCGTTGAACCGATTTGAAGCTCTACACTATGACTCATCGTTCACCTTCTTCAGGTAAATAGTTGCAAGCCCAGGTAAAGACACGCTTATACTTTGATTGTAACCATGACTCGCAGTAGGCTGACTAAAGATAAGTTGTTCTGTATTACCGCTAACTTCAACACCTGAACCAAAGTATTCTTCATTGTCAGAATTAAAGATAACTTGATAACGACCTGGCTTAGGAACGCCTATTACATAGTCATGATAAACTTGCGGTGTTAAGTTACTAATTACCAGAACAAAATCGTCAGCATGCTTGGCATAACGGATGAAACTAAACATGCTTTGCTCTGCATTAGAACTATCTAACCATGCAAAGCCCGCTGGGCTAGTATCTTGCTCATAGAGTGCAGGAGTCGTGGTATAAATATTATTCAGTTGTTTAATTGTTTGTTGCATACCACTATGACTAACATGCTCAAGCAAGTGCCAGTCAATTGATTGATCATGATTCCATTCACTACGCTGAGCAATTTCAGCTCCCATAAATAACAGCTTTTTACCTGGATGAGCCCACATAAATGCGTAGTATGCTCGTAAATTAGCAAACTTCTGCCAATCATCACCTGGCATTTTCTCTATCAATGAGCCTTTACCATGCACAACTTCGTCGTGACTTAATGGTAAAATGTAGTTCTCGCTATAGGCATACACCATTGAAAACGTCATTTCATGATGATGGTGGGCACGATATAAAGAATCACGCTGCATATAATGCAAACTATCGTTCATCCAACCCATATTCCATTTATAGCCAAAGCCTAAACCGCCATGATCGACCTGCCGTGTCACTCCCGGCCAAGCAGTTGATTCTTCAGCTACCATCATAATGCCAGGATTTTTACCGTAACAGCGCAGATTAACCTGCTTTAAACATTCTATTGCACCAAGATTTTCACGACCGCCATACTGGTTTGGGATCCATTGCCCTTCTTCTCGGCTGTAATCGAGATACAACATTGATGCAACCGCATCAACACGCAAACCATCAATGCCAAATTCATGCAACCAATACATTGCATTAGCTATCAAAAAGCTGCGAACTTCAGCACGATCATAATTGTAAATATAGGTATTCCAATCAGGGTGAAATCCCTGTCTTACATCTGCATGCTCGTATAAATGCGTGCCATCAAAACGATGTAAACCATGTGGATCACTTGGGAAATGACCCGGCACCCAATCTAAAATAATACCGAGATCAGCGTCATGGCATTGCTCAATAAAATATACAAAATCCTCAAAACTGCCATAACGGCTAGTTGGGGCAAATAAGCCCACAGGCTGATAACCCCAAGAACCATCAAATGGATACTCACTGATAGGCATTAATTGTAAATGCGTAAAACCAAGATCTTTAGTGTAAGGAATAAGGTTATCGGCAAGCTCACGCCATGTTAAATAGCGGCCCTCATCATCGCGTCGCTGCCAAGAGCCTGCATGCACTTCGTAAATACTGATAGGTGCATCGATACTGTTACGCTTTGCGCGATTTGCTAACGCTTCATCAGACAACTGTATCTTCTTATTTAGCTTTTGTAAGACAGAAGCAGTACCCGGCGCTTGTTGCATTTTAAATGCAAACGGATCGGCTTTATCAAGTACTTCACCAGAAGGTGTACTAATCGCAAACTTATAGCACTGATGCTCTTTTAAACCTGGGATAAATAATTCCCAAACGCCACTGGCTGGGTGAAAGCGCATAAAATGACGGTTGCGCTGCCAATAATTAAATTCGCCAATAACTGAAACGCTACTCGCGTTAGGTGCCCAAACAGTAAATCGCACACCTTCAACACCTTGCTGAGTTACAAAGTGCGCACCAAAGTGCTGATAAGCGTGTTCAAGACTACCTTCGTTAAATAAGTACATAGCTTGTTCATCAAGTGTACTTGTAAAACGATACTCATCTTCTTGAAGATACTGACTGCCATCCCCATAATTCACATCCAGTTGGTAATCAGGGATTGATTTTGCTTTGACAGTTGCAATAAATAAATCGCTGTCACCTTGCTTTTTGGCCTCAATAACCTGCTTGCCTTGCAAAATTGACAACTGGCTTGCCCCAGGTAAAAAACAGCGAATCTCAAAGCTTGATGCACTAACTTTATGGGGCCCTAAAAAACTGAAAGGATCTTTATAACAACCTGAAGACAATGCATCGATATGTGCTTGATAAACCATGGGTTCAGCAAAAGGCTTTTGACCAACACGACTGCTCATTTATTGATTCCTTATCGAAATTAAATTGGCTAAAAATGCATGCTGAGCACGAATAATTTGCTCAGTTGGGCGTGAAAGAACGCGCCGCCAATTTGGGTATTCTTTATCAGTTCCGGGAATGTTCACCGGCAAAATTTGCTGATCTAAATCGTCAATTTGAATGGTAAATAATCTGGCTGGAGCAGCTGCTAACGATGAGGCTAATAACTCATACACCACAGACGCTTCAGAATCTAATGATAAGTGCTGCCCTGATTCTCTTGCGATAAAATTAAGCATACGATGCTTTTCGACATTTCTCGCTTCATGTTGCGCAGCGCTTTGTGCACTATCAAGCAAACCATACTCTTGCTTAACAGTAATATCGTGACCAGTCCACCACCCTTTAAATGGCGGTACATCATGATTAGCAATCATCAACAAACTATGCGGTGCAAAGTGCTCTGATGCTAAAAATTCACCTTGATAATCTTTTTCAAAATAGAACAAGCCATTTGAATAAATTGCACTTGCTTTTAGTGCTTCGCGAACCTCACTTGGTACAACACCTAGATCCTCACCTATCACGACACAGTGATTAAGATGGGATTCTATTTTCAGTATCGCCAACAAATGTTCAAATGGGTAGTAAACATAACATCCATCTTGCTGGGCGTTATTTTCAAAACACCACCACAGCCTTCTGATTGCCATCACATGATCTATGCGCAATCCACCAACATCTTCCATATTGGCGCGGATCAAAGAGCGATAGAAGGCAAAATTATTTTTACTTAACTTTTGAGGATTTAAAGCTGGCAACCCCCAATTCTGACCTTGTTCAGCCCAAGGATCAGGAGGCGCTCCCACATTTGCCCCCACTGCAAATAACTCTTCTTGGCTACGAAACTCACTGCCATCACCAGCGCAACCAACAGCTAGATCGTTAATAAGACCTATCGCCATATTTGCTTCATTTGCAATATGCTGACAATGATTTAGCTGTAAATGTGCCTGCCACTGCAAGTAACTGGCATATTCATTATCTTCAACTACCAAGGTTGCTAGACTGTGCTTATGATTACTACAAAACTGCTTAAACTCTGCTTTTCGTTCAGCTGACGCTGTCCGGCAAAATTGAGTGTATAAACAACGAAATGCATCATATTTAAATCGACTAACAGCAGAATAATCTATAAAAGGTTCAGTTGTAGCGGGTTTATCACTGAGCAATTGTGATAGTGAGTCATTATTCAATGCATCTTCACACAGTGAAATCGAAATATATAGCGGGTTTAACAACGCTCGGCTGTTAGGGCTATAAGGGCTAGCTCGCTCAGGACTGTGTTCAAATAATAAATGCAATGGATTAAGTAAAATGTAATCAATTTCTTGTTGCGCCACTTCACGGATTAAAGTTGCTAAATCAGCAAAATCGCCAATACCTAATCCTTGCGCATTACACAAACTGTAAAGTTGGATGGAAAGTCCCAAACGCTTTTTATCATCAATTGAGTAACACTCTTTAGGTGTTATCCATAATTGGCTATGAGCTTGTTGATCAGCAACCGTTATCACTGCATCATGATAACCAATAGGCATAGCAGGAACAGGTAAAGCGACTTCAAGGTAACGAACCCCATTAAAGCCATAGTCTCCTGTCACGGCAAGTCCTTGCAGATTTTCACGTGTCAGATTTAAGGACAAGGATGGTATGCTAAGGTGACAAGCTCGGCTCAACAAGCGTTCATCGATACGAACTTTTAAGTAAGGGTCATGTGCCTCAATAATGCTAGTTTGAGGCAACAAAGTCAGCCACGTTCCTGCATCTAAAACAAAATTTAACTGATTTATTTGATCAGAATTAGCTGTGTCTATACCACAACAGCTTAGTGCCTGGCGGCGTGTATTTTCTTCGAAAATAACATGCTCGCCAGTATACTTCGTATATTCATAGCCTATGCCATGCAGATAATATAACTGCGAAAGTGACTGCATCAACTCACCTAAACGCGTTGGGTATTAACAATACTATTATCTGTTCCAAATTCATTTGGAATATAGCCATCAGCCTGGTGGTCGTTATCCCACTCTTGACCATTAATTAGATAACGAAAATGAAATTCTTTATCAAGTGGTAGGCGTTGTTTACATTTAAACACTTGTTCTTTTTTATTGAATTTCATTGGCACTGGTTGCCAATCTGTAAATTCTGCAACTAACTGCACGTCATCTGCATCGGGACGCTTAAACTCAAAGGTAACTTCTGTTTCGTCTTTAGTCTTAAAAAAACGTTTACTTAACATAGTGGGCTCCAATCAACCAATTGGTAAATTTATCCTTGTCACAGTACCGCTTTTAACAACTTACTGCGCGAAACTGTGCGTTTAAGGTTTATTTATCTAGATACTTATGAAAATAAGTGAACTTAGTAAATCAAACCTATGTTTACGCATTATGACAGTGCATCAGCTTATTTTTTGCACCAAAAAAGAGCAAAAAACAAACTATCTTAACACCCATCATCTTGCTAACTTGTTATGAGCAATAACTGAACCAAGTTGGCTATAAAATATAGTTTAATTTCAATATGTTTTTTAGGTGTTGCTTTTAAAGCATTGTAAAAGTAGTTAACTTGCGGACTTTGGTAAAGTGAATAAATTTGAAGCTTATTTAGAGTAAAAACACTAAATACAACATCACACTTAATACAACAAGAATAAATACAACAAACTGCATGAGTAGTTAATTTCTAAAATAAAAACACACATTCAACAGCAACGAAAACTTAACCTTTATTTTTACTTATATTTTTAGGTTAAATAAACACAATAAAAACAGCATCACCTTATTATATTGCAAACAAATATATAGAATAAAAAGACCACTATATAAGCTGACGATACAATTTACATTTTTTAAAAAATATCTCAGCAATAAAACGAAGACAATAAGTAGAAAAGCGTAAATTTTAGACTTACATGCAGTCCCTTTTGAAAAGCACTTTCCAAATCTATGCAACAAGCTAATGATTTTTCCCTACAGTTTAAAACCAGTTCTCTCACTAATCTGTAAACACTTGAAACCTTAAAAACCACCAAAAACGCAACTTTTATACAAAAACAACCACAAAGAGAAAATTATCATACATATTGTTATTATAAATAAATTGATCATGCACAAAGAAATCATCACCTCAAATGCGCTAAACTAGAATATCTGCTCGATAATACGCTTACTCTGCTGCGACACAATTCAGCAATTAGCAACAATAGAAGAATTATTTGAGAAGGAAAAAGTTAGAGCAAATATACTAAACAATGTGAAATTTCACATTTACTTACACCCATTGTTCCATTAGACAAGAAAGGCTTTGTTAATTAAATTTACAAGCAATATACTCAAGGCATTAAGCTGGTGAGTTTTATAGTAAAACATTAACACCAAAACGGTAGTAATCTATGACCAAATCTTTTCGTATAACGTGCATAACCATAATAACCGTAATGGCTTTTTGTTATGGCTGTAACATACTGTTAACCAAGCAAGTTAATGATATACAATTCAATATTAATACTGCAGAATTGAGAACATTTGAGCGAGCGTTGTTAAATGTTGAGCCATCGCCTTGGTACAATGTGATACTATATGGTCAGAAAACGTTTCTCGCTGATGACTCTCAATTTGTCGTAATTCAAGCAACCCCAGTTGCAATTAATGCAATTGAGGCGAATAAACTTATCAAACTAACACTTTTATCACCTGTTAATATTATTGTTTTTCTTCTGCTTGCATTAGCAATAAGCCTGGTAGTTACAAGAAAAAAGCAATCAAGTAGTGAAAAGTATTTGTTAAAGGAGCTAAATAAGCAAACGACAGAGCTATTAGAAAACTTAAATGTTGTCCATGTGCCATCTGAGCCTACAGTTAAACCTATTATTCAACTTAAAAAAAATGTTCAAGCACTTAGCTCGCATATAACGACCTATACGAGAGAATCTGAAGTGAGTATTCATCAAGACAAACTCACCTTATTACTCGACCGCCATGCTTATATTGAATACCTCGCAGAACAATTACAAATAGCCGAAAATAACAAACTCAGATGTTCTTTATTATTCATAGATTTAGATGGCTTTAAGCAAGTTAATGACTCATTTGGGCACAGCTTTGGGGATGAAGTGCTCATTCAAGTTGCAGCCCGTTTAAGCAGTGTATTACGTCATCATAAATTAATAAATTTGTCTCCTAAAAGTCAGCTTGAACAAAACTTAGCTCGTTTAGGTGGTGATGAGTTTTCAATATTTATAAGCCAACAACTAGATCAACAAAAAACAGTTGAAGTTGCTCAAAATGTGTTGAGAGAGATTGAACGTGATTTTGTTCTTGGTAATAAGTTAATAAAAATTAGTGCAAGTATTGGTATTGCCGTTTACCCTGATAGTGCGGCTACACCGCAATCTTTATTACAGATGGCCGATGTTGCTATGTACCGCGCTAAAACAGATGGGCGCGGTATTTTCAAAGTTTATTCACCTGAAATGGGTAAAAAGATCCGCCGTTACCACTATTTACTTGAAGAAATGCGTTTAGCAATCGCAAGTGAAAGCTTTCATTTGTCTTTTCAACCCATCGTACATGTTGAGGATTGCGCGATAGATTACTTTGAAGCGCTGATCCGTTGGGATCATCCAGCTGAGGGCTCTATTGCTCCTGACGAATTTATACCAATCGCTGAAGAATCAAACCTAATCTTAGATTTGGGTGATTGGATAATGCTTGAATCGTGTCGACAAATGTCAGCATGGCATAACGCAGGCTTAAAGAAGGTTAAAATTTCAGTAAATATCTCTGGTGTGCAATTAAAGCATCTTGATATTTATAAATTCATCACAGAAAAACTAGCTAAAACAGGTCTACCAGCAACAGCACTGATGCTTGAAATCACAGAGTCTACGCTGATAAAAGCTAGTAATAAAATCATTCATTCTCTAGAGCGCTTGCGTGAAGAAGGCGTCACTATTGCAATTGACGATTTTGGTACAGGATTTAGCTCATTGAGTACATTGGCTGAATTACCAATTGATGTTATTAAACTCGATAGAATGTTTGTCTCACAGGCTGATCAAAATCCTAAATATAACCAGATATTACATACGTTGAGTGAATTAGGGCAAAAACTTGGATTAAAAATTGTTGCTGAAGGTGTTGAAGATCACAGCCAGTTTGAGCTTGTCAAATCGCTGGGCATAAGAAGTGTGCAAGGCTATTTAGTTAGCCACCCTGAATCATCCGTTTATGTAGGCCATAAAGTTTTACAAGACAACTTAAACTTTATGTCTGTAACAGGCACTGGTGTTTGGAATATACAGTAATTATCGTTATGACTATAATAGCGTGTACTTTTCCAAATATGTGCCTTAAATGTTAAAAAAAAGCCTATTATCTATATTACTGTTTTCCATCACGTTGATGGGAATTTTTGTAGCCTCTTCAATTTACACGCTTTACAGTAAAAAGCGTTTAACTGTTGACCCTAAAGTGAAAGAAATTTCAGGAATTGAATTTGATAAATATAAACGGCTATGGGCTATTAACGACAGTGGTGACCAACCGAAGCTCTATCGGCTCAATAAAGATGGCTCTATTGCTAAAGAAATCTTAGTGACAAATGCCAAAAACATTGATTGGGAAGATATGACACAAAATAAATTTGGTCATTTTTTTTTAGGCGACTTCGGCAATAATAACAATGATAGAAAGTGGTTAACCATTTATAAAATCGAAAACCCTATTGATATCAAAGGCGACACCACTGAAGCCGAAATTATCAAGTTCACCTATCCAGAAATGGATGGTAACCCCATTACTCCAGATCAAAGAAACTTTGATTTGGAAGCGTTTGTAGCTCTCGGTCGTCACCTCTATTTATTCACTAAAAACAGAACAGAACCATTTGATGGTATCACCAAAGTATATAAAGTAGGCGATCATGCCGCTAATTTTGATGCAGAGCTAATTGACTCATTTAAAACCTGCACCACCATGGAAAAACTCTGTTGGATCACTTCTGCAGCACTTAGCCCAGACCGCTCCAAGTTAGTACTGTTAGATTCAACTAGCATCTGGCTATTTGAGAATTTTCAAGGTGATAAGTTTTTCTCTGGCGACGTTTCGCTTATAGATTTAGGTATCGTGACCCAAAAAGAAGCGATTACTTTTTATGATGACAATACGATTGTTTTCACTGATGAAGAATTTAAAGGTATTGGTGGCAACGCTTATGTGATTGAACTTGATAAGGTTGAGAAAAAAGTCATCCGAAAAGCGCCTAAACCTAATCACTAAGGGCTACTTACTTTATTTGAAAGTGCCTTTTCAATATCGATTCCCAAAATCAGCACACCAATGTGCTGATTTTCATCATCCAATATGGGTACACTAAACTGCACCTGAAAGTGCTTAGTCGACTCATCAAACTCAACCGTGTCAATGTAGTAGTCATCATCTTGCAAATACATATTTAAAAACTTAGCTTCATCACCCTGCCAATAATCGGTTGTGACTTCACTGATTATGACATTCTTGCCTTGTTTATCGGTGACGATTATTTCTGTAATTAGGCCTTGCATTTGCTTTTGCCACACTTGTAAGAATTGTGAACCCTCAAGTTTGAGAAAGCGCTCTGCAAGTATTGGTTTATTGTCAATAACTTGCTTAGCCCACTGCTGATCAATCTGCTCTAACTGTTTGATTTCAATTGGCTCTTCATTACTTTTTATTACCGCTTGTTGCACCTGTTCTGAGCTTGCTAAATGCTGTATTTTTTCTAGGAGCACTTTCACTAATGTTAGTTTTTCAATTTTTGACAATATGAAGGGGTTTTGTGAACAGCTACTTATGTAGCTATTAAATATGTTTAAAAACTCAGGAAACTCCTTGAGCGTTTTATTTGCCGCAAATAAGCCAAGTGGAACATAGCGGTAAAATGCCTGCGCGTACTCGTCAGGTTTTATTTGCAGTTGCACAGCGTTGTATTCAAATTCTTCTAAATCAAGCAAAATTCTGTCTATACGCTGCTTTTTAAATACTTTCAGTAGTTCATGTGTGGTGTTAACTTCTACTTCAATATTTTTATTGCTTAGTTGATACCAGTCAGCCTGATGGCTTCCCCTAACAACCCCATAACGAAGGTCTTCTTCAGCGATCGTCGCTGAATCTGCATGGGTAAACCAGTACCAATTTTCTAAATACATAGGTGCAGAAAGTTCACCATACTCTTGCATTTGCGATAACAGGTTTGCGGTAAAGTAACCATCGAGCCGATTTAACTGCACTTCCCTTTTTGCTCTGAGCCAAGGTAGCTTATGTAACTTAAATGGCACATTGATTTGCTTAAATATACATTCAACATGACTTATTGCATTATGAGGTACGTTAATTGGCAGATTCGTTCCTATCTGAAGCGGTTGAGCCACAGTGAGAGAAAGCAAAAAAGAAGCAAGCATTAATATCAGCCTAAACAACTAATAAATTAATTTTATTATAGACAATAAGCGCATTTTTACTTGCTAAACAATTAACGCTTAAATTTTGTCTCTAAAATCACCGACGAGGTCGTACGCTCAACACCATCTAAGTTACCAATGTCATCTAAAAGGTGGCTCAGCTTTTCAAGGTTTTGGGCTTGTACAACAGCAATCAAATCAAATTCACCGCTAATTGCATAGAGCTGTGAAATAGCATCTATCTGCTTTAGCTCTATGTTAGTTTTAGTGGTGAGTTTCTGTTTAACCTTGATTGAAACATGCGCTGACACCATTTGGTTCAAGTAGGCATCTCCATAATCAACGCTGTAGCCTTTTATTACACCTGACTCTTCTAGTTTTAACATACGACTTTGTACTGTTGAGCGAGAGAGATTAAGCGCTCTAGCTAAGTCTGAAATACTAGCGCGGGCATTAGTTCTTAAGATAGATAAGAGCTTTTCATCTTGAGGAGTTATCACTTTGTTCACTTTCATCGTTAATTTGCTTTTTATTTTAGTCATTTTTCACAAAATAGCACTGCAAATTTAAGTTCCTAACCAAGATAATAAGAAAAATAGATAAGAAAAATAATCTCATCGTGCTTAATTAGGCAGGAACGGCTTAACTGATCTAATTTTCGCAATATACTTTTTTCATACTAAGCCAGATTTAGGTGCAACAAATGCAAGTAACAAGAGAACTTTTTAACGACGTAATGGTACCAAACTACAACCCATCAGAAGTGATCCCTGTAAAAGGTCAAGGCTCGCGTGTTTGGGATCAAGACGGTAAAGAATTTATCGATTTTGCAGGTGGTATTGCCGTTAACTGTTTAGGTCATTGTCATCCAGCTCTTGTCAATGCCCTAAAAGAGCAAGGCGAAAAAATTTGGCACTTATCAAACGTAATGACCAATGAGCCTGCACTGCGCTTAGCTAAAAAATTAACAGACGCAACGTTTGCAGATAAAGTGTACTTTGCAAACTCAGGCGCAGAGGCTAACGAAGCAGCATTAAAATTAGCGCGTCGCTGGGCATTAGATGTACACGGCGAGCAAAAAAATCAAATCATCGCGTTCAACAAGGGCTTCCACGGTCGTACATTCTTTACCGTTACCGTAGGTGGTCAAGCCGCTTACTCAGATGGTTTTGGTCCTAAGCCAGCTGCAATCGATCACTGTGATTATAACGATTTAGCAGCTTTTGAAGCACTTATCAGTGACAATACATGTGCAGTGATGATGGAACCTCTGCAAGGTGAAGGCGGTATTATTTCACCTACAAGCGAGTTTATCGAAGGTGTACGTGCATTATGTGATAAACACAATGCTTTACTTATTTTTGATGAAGTACAAACAGGTGTTGGTCGTACAGGCGATTTATACGCATACCAAGGTACTAATGTAACTCCAGATATTCTTACAACAGCTAAAGCATTAGGCGGTGGCTTCCCAATTGGTGCGATGATCACAACAGCTAGTATTGCAGAGCATCTAAAAGTTGGTACACATGGCTCTACTTACGGTGGTAACCCACTTGCATGTGCTGTAGCAGAAGCTGCTTTTGATACCGTAAATACAGCAGAAGTACTTGCTGGTGTGAAAGAGCGTGAACAGCTTTTCCGTGAAGGCTTAACGGCAATCAACAACAAATATGATGTATTTAGTGAAGTTCGTGGTAAAGGTCTTTTATTAGGCGCAGCACTAAATAGTAAATTTGAAGGCCGTGCACGTGATTTCTTAGTTGCAAGCACAAAGCATGGCTTAATGAGCCTTGTTGCTGGTACAAACGTTGTGCGCTTTACGCCATCTTTAGTGATCCCACTTGAAGATATCAAAGAAGGTTTAGCTCGCTTTGAAAAAGCGGTTGCAGACGTTGTAAACGGTTAATTCTAGTTGGCGCATGCTTTTAAGTGTGCGCCATTGGAGTGCAATTAATGCAAGTATTACGTCCTATCACAGCAAATGATTTTGCTGCGTTGAAACAAATTGCTATCGAGTCAGGCCATGGTTTTACCTCACTGCCAGTCGATGATAATTTATTACAACAAAAAATCGAACGCGCAGAACGCAGTTTTGCTAAAGATATAAATAAACCACAAGACGAAACCTACTTATTTGTACTAGAAGACAGCAAGACCGGTGACGTTATTGGCACAACAGCTATCGAAGCCGCTGTGGGTATGTCGGTTCCTTTGTACCATTATCACTTAGGAAAAACCGTTCATCACTCCCCTACACTAAATGTTTATAATACTGTCGATATCTTGAGCATGTGTAATGATTACACCGGTTGCTCTGAGATTTGTACATTGTTTTTGCGTGAGCAAAACAGAAAAGGCTTAACTGGTCGCTTTTTATCACGTTCGCGTTTTTTGTTTATGGCGCAACATAGTGAGCGTTTTGCCGATACCATCATTGCAGAAATGCGAGGTGTAAGTGATGAAGACGGTCACTCACCTTTTTGGCAATGGCTACAAGAACACTTCTTTAGCATTGAATTTCCACAAGCTGATCACTTAGTTGGCCTAGGCGATAAAGTGTTTATCAGTGAGTTAATGCCTAAGTACCCTATCTATGCCAACCTGCTTAGCAAAAAAGCACAAGCTGTCATTGGTCAGGTTCATGAAAAAACCAAACCTGCACTGAAACTTTTAGAAAAAGAAGGGTTTGAGCATCGTGGTTACGTCGACCTATTCGATGCAGGACCAACTGTAGAGGCAAAACTTGGTAATATTCGCAGTGTTCGAGAGTCACAAGTATGCCCTATTACTATAGGTGAACTTGATCATATCAATGAGAAATGCTCAGACACACTGGCAATTTGTAATCAAGGCGTGAATGACTTTAGAGCCACTTTTACTAAACATGCTCATTACAATCACGCTAAGCACACCTTAATCGTCAGCCAGGAAGTGGCAGAAGCACTTAAATTAAAACAAGGGGATGCAGCACGGTTCTTCCGTCTGTAACCACTTAAGGAGTTTAAAATGAGTGTAACAACTCAACTTATAGATAACCAATGGCAAGCTGGCCTTGGTCATGATTTTAGTTCAATCAACCCAAGTAATGGCGAGGTTGTTTGGCAAGGTAAAACCGCCACCGCTGAACAAGTAGCTGATGCAATTAAAGCAGCCCGCAATGCACAGCTTGGCTGGGCTGATATGAGCCTTGAAGATCGTATTGTTATTCTTGAAAACTTTGCAGCCGAGCTTAAAGAAAACAGCGAAGAGTTTGCGACTATTATCGCCCGTGAAACAGGAAAACCACTTTGGGAAACACGTACTGAAGTAGGTGCAATGACGGGTAAGATTGCTATCTCTATTAAGGCATACCATGAGCGCACGGGTACGACAGAAAACCCTATGCCGGGTGCTAAAGCATTTATTCGTCACAAGCCACATGGTGTTGTTGCGGTGTTTGGCCCATACAACTTCCCAGGTCATTTACCAAATGGCCATATTGTTCCTGCTATTTTAGCGGGTAATACGGTTGTATTTAAGCCATCAGAACTAACGCCTCATGTTGCTGAGTTCACCTTAAAACTTTGGCTAAAAGCAGGCTTACCAGCCGGTGTCATCAACCTTGTTCAAGGTGAAGTAGAGACAGGTATTGCTCTTGCATCTCACCAAGATATTGATGGTTTATTCTTTACGGGTAGCTCAAATACAGGTCACCTATTACATAAACAATTTGCAGGTCACCCAGGTAAAATTTTAGCACTGGAAATGGGTGGTAATAACCCACTGATCGTAAAAGATGTCGCAGATGTAAGTGCCGCTGTTCACGACATTATTCAGTCTGGTTTCATTACGTCAGGCCAACGTTGTACCTGTTCTCGTCGTTTATTTATTGAGAACTCAGCAAATGGTGATGCAATTTTAGAAAAATTAATTGCTGCAACAAAAAACATCAAAGTGGCAGACAGCTTCAGCGAAGATCAACCATTTATGGGTGCAATGATCAGCGAAAAAGCAGCACTAGGTATGGTTGCAGCTCAGCAGCAGTTACTTGATATGGGAGCGACATCTCTTGTTGAGCTTAAGCATCTCGAGCCGGGCACAGGTTTTGTAAGCCCAGGTATTATTGATGTTACTGCTGTCAAAGATATGCCAGATGAAGAGCATTTTGGTCCTCTTATCAAGGTATATCGTTATACAGATTTTGATAGCGCGATTAATGAAGCAAATAACACCTCGTTTGGTTTATCTGCAGGTTTATTAAGTGATGATAGCAACGACTACCAGCATTTCTTAAAACGTATTCGTGCCGGTATCGTTAACTGGAACCGACCAATTACAGGCGCATCAAGCGCTGCACCGTTTGGTGGTATTGGTGCCAGTGGTAACCACAGAGCAAGCGCGTATTATGCTGCTGACTACTGTGCATACCCTGTTGCTTCTGTTGAAGCCGATAAAGTTAACTTACCACAGACCCTTGCGCCGGGCTTAATTATTGAATAATTGATTGGCGGCCTTGCCGCCTTAATTGAAGGAATTAAACATGCACACAGATGTAAACGCCCTATTTGAAAATCTATGGGAAAACTATTTATCAGTTACGCCTTCGGCAGTAAAAGTACACGAGCTACTAGGCTCTACACAAAAAGATGACGTGATTAACGATCACATCGCTTTACGTACTTTTAATCACGAAAAAATCGGTTTAGAAAAACTAGCTGCGCACTTTTTAGCTGTTGGCTACAAAGAATGCGGCGAGTATCATTTCGAAGCGAAAAAACTATACGCAAAGCACTTCGAACATTCAGATCCTAAACAACCTAAAGTTTTTATCTCTGAATTACTTGTTGAGCAATGCTCAGAAGAATTACAAGCTATTGTGAACGACATGGTTGATCAGATTGACGAAAGTGCAGTAACAGCTGATAACTTCCTTTACTCTGGAACGCACTGGCAAGTAAGTTCAGACACTTACAAAAAGCTGTTAGCAGAAAGCGAATATGCAGCGTGGATGTCGGCGTGGGGTTACCGTGCTAATCACTTTACTGTGAGCATCAATGAATTAGCAAAATTCGATGATATCGAAAGTGTTAACCAAGCACTTAAAGATGCTGGGTTTGCATTGAATACATCAGGCGGCGAAATCAAAGGTTCGCCTGAGGTATTGCTTGAGCAATCTTCAACCCTTGCTGATGACAGCGAAGTGGAATTCAGCGATGGCAAAATGGCTGTACCAAGCTGTTTTTATGAGTTCGCACTACGTTATGCAAAACCAGATGGCGAGCTTTACACAGGCTTTGTAGCAGCATCTGCCGACAAAATTTTTGAGAGCACCAATGCTCGATAAGTAACGGCTTGTTAGCTAAACCAATAATTAAAAAATCCCCTTTTTTGGGGATTTTTTTCGTTTAATAAAATCTGTTTCTCTAGAGTATCAAAAATTTAAATCGTTATAATTAATTAAAAATCAACAGGTTAAAAATATATTTCTGTTTTTGAAATTTTTTATTGCGCAAATAAAAAAGCAGATCTATTATCACGCCGCTTCTTGATGATAGCCAATCCGAGTACATTACAAACACTGTTTGTAGCAAGGCGATAGAGCAACTATCCAAGAGTGTATTTGATTGCACAGAACATACTGTGCGCTTAATAACACTCAACTGACTCGGACTTCCATTTTTTTCCGGGCAGTTGCTTAATTGCCGGAGAGTAAAATGGCTATTTCAACCCTTACACAAGACTTAACAATCAAAGTACCTGCAGCGTCGGTTGCTGCAAATGAATCAATTGCACAACCATCAAACCAATTTATTGAGCAACTTGTTGCACAACATGGCGCGCCATTAATGGTGCTAGATTGTGAATCTGTTCGTCATCAATACCGTGCATTGAGCCGTGCTTTACCTGGCGTTGTTTTACACTTTGCATTAAAGCCACTGCCTCATCCTGCGGTTGTTCGTGCGCTTTTAGAAGAAGGTGCCAGCTTTGATTTAGCAACCAGCGGTGAAGTAGACTTAGTCGCCAGCCAAGGCGTACCAAGTGATCGTACTATTCACACGCACCCTATCAAACGTGATCGTGATATCCGTGATGCACTTGAATACGGTTGTAATGTGTTTGTGGTTGATAACATCAATGAATTAGAAAAGTTCATTGCATACAAAGACCAGGTGGAGTTACTTGTTCGCTTAAGTTTTCGTAATGCGGAAGCATTCGCTGATTTATCGAAAAAATTTGGTTGTAGCCCAGCAATGGCCATTGAGATTATTAGCTACGCGCAACAATTAGGTATTCGTATCAAAGGGCTGTCGTTCCATGTTGGTTCACAAACAGCGAGTCCAACTAAATATGTCACTGCCATTGCTGCATGTAACCAAGTGATTAACGATGTAGCCGCATTAGGATTACCTGCGCTTAGCACGCTTGATATCGGCGGTGGTTTCCCAGTGCCATATCACAAAGACGTGCTGCCAATTGATGAATTTTGTGCGCCGATTAATGATGCCTTAGCGCAGTTACCAGAGACAGTTCGCGTAATTGCTGAACCGGGTCGTTTTATTGTTGCTAGTGCTGTAACCAGTGTTGCATCGGTAATGGGTCAAGCGGTACGTGATGGCAAACCTTGGTATTACTTGGATGATGGTATTTACGGCTCATTCAGTGGTTTATTGTTTGATGAAGCCTCGTACCCTATCGACTCGTTCAAACAATCAAACGAACGTGTTGAGTCAGTGTTAGCAGGCCCAACTTGCGATAGCATCGACGTAGTGAGTGAGTCAATCATGCTACCAAAATTAAACAATGGTGATTTAATCATCAGCCGTATGATGGGTGCTTACACATTAGCAACCGCAACAGATTTTAACTTCTTCAAACGTGCAGAAGTTATCGTGTTGAATGATGTAGTACAGGTTGACGCACTCACCGGTTAATCGTTTCCTCGACTAAAAGCATGTAAGGCAACATGCTTTAACTCTTAAAATGCAGCTGCTCATTCCAGCTGCATTTTTTTATACCAATTCGCTTAATTAAGTCTTATTGCAGGTTGGTCTTAAATAAAGAGTGGTTTGTAATCGTTTTCTAATTGCTCAAACGACAAGTTACCAATAAAACGGCCAAAGCTCAGCCATGTTGCTAGGCCTCGTAAGTCTTTAAAGTGTGGCGGAATAAATTTAGGGTCTTCAATCACACCTAGATCATGCAATTGTGATATCAGTCTAAAATCATCAATCGAAATTTTACCGACCAATAACAAGTGCAATTGATCAATTCGACCTAACTGAATGGCAACTCGTATAAGGTTATACACCAACACGAAACCTTTGATATAGGCGATATCTTTGGTAAAAGGTAAGCCTGTTGCTGTACTGCCTCTAAACACTCGTTGTGTGAGTGTATAGCTGTCGTCTTTACTCAAACCTTGCGCTACATAGTCACGATAAATATCAACAAACTCAGCGCCATCAATAACCTTAGTAATACCTTGAATACGGTTCACTAATTTTGCTAAACGTCGTGGCGTCGACTTTAAGGTAATAATTTCGGTCAACACCGCAAGGCCTTCTTGGGTGACGGTAGAGCTCGGTGTGCCTTTACTTAAACAGGTTAAATATGGCTGAGCAAGACCGTTTTGCGTCGTACCCACATGGATCCAGCCTTCATGCACTTCAAGAATATCAAGCTCACGCTGAGAGAACTTAACATCTTGATTAAGTTTAATATTATTTGCACCAGCTGCGGCATCACTGACGATACCATCACTCAGAATGACCTCAACATCAATGCCTGGCATCGTTTGAGACACTTGAGCTGCTAGAATTTTCACCGCGTCTTCTGCATCTATATTTTTTGGATCATCAGGCAAGATATCGGCATCAAGCATACTCTTTAGTGGCTGCTCAAGCATAGTTGCAAGCTCTGAAAGTGACGGCTCTCCAGCATGGAATAAATCTTTAGGATGACCGAACAGCTCTACAGACAGATCATGAAATTCAGGGGTACCACGATACTCAATCATACTAAGTACGGTTTTATATTCAGTACACATCTTGCTCATGTATTGCGCAATCGGGTTTAGTTGCCCTAGTTGGCTGATGATATCGCGATTTAAATCAGAAAACGCACGGCGCAGTTCGCTTGGTACAAAGCCAAGGTCACGCTGTTGGTAATAGGCTTGATCAACTGTTGGGTTTTTCTGGCATTTATGCTTAAAAAACTCTTCTTTGATTTGTTTATCCCAGTTGATCGCATCAAGGATACGAATGGGTGTTTGCAGTGCGATTAATCGGTCAGATAACTCGCGTGTTTTTGCTAATAATGCCTTATCTATCATGCTCTAGGCTCACTGTGTAATGAGCCTTGAGCATAGGCTAAATTTGCATAATTACAAAGCAAAATCACACGGTTTTTATTAAAATTTAGCCTGTGTTGAGACTATTTTTCCATCGTTGTAAAGAAGTAAACTGGGTACCGAATTAATGCCATTTTCGATAAATAACTCATTTCCATAATCGATTGAAACTGGCATGGTTACAGAGAATTTATCAATATATTCTTGCACTGCACTTTGATCTGTCCATAACTGACTCACTTTAACCTCGACATCTATTCCTTGCTTTGCCAACTGATTAACATGTTGCTGCGCTAATTCACACTGCTTTGCCATTGCAGGACGAGTGTCAGCTAAGTACCAGTCGCACCATGTTGCGGTGAATAGCACTGCTTTTTTGCCTTTATTCGGAATAACCAAAGGAGCCGCTTTACCTTGCTTTTCACCTAGTAATCGCACTTTTTCAACTTTACCATTGTGTGACAACAAACGTAACGTGTTATCAAGCGGCTTATCAGCTTCGTGGCCTTGAAAAATAACTTTTTCATCGCTATCAATTAACACATGAAAAGGGGTGCCCATAAATTCATAATGTTTAGCAACCCGGCCTGTATGATCGGTAAATAATGGCATGCTAAGTGAAAAACGCTCTTTAACCTTAGCAACAGCGTGTGCATCATCATTGAGGTCGATATTAATTGCTACAAATTGAATTTTATCGCCATACTGTTCGTAAGCATGCTGAAAATGCGGCATCTGCTCCATACATGGCTTGCACCAAGTAGCCCAAAACTTTAAGTAAACTGGTTTTTTGCCTAAGTAGCTTTCAAGTTTGACTATTTTCCCTGTTTCATTTTCTAAAACAAGGGGGGCTGTATTTGCTGATATGCTTTGGCTTACAAGCAACAAGCCTGTTAGTAGTATCAGTAGTATTAATTTATAACTCATTGTGCGTCCCTCAAATAAAACCAATTTTAAGTTTAAGGTAAGACAAAATATTGTAAATTTTCGACATCTGCTGGCTAAATGCAGATTTAATGATTTATCGCAAACTAAGCCATAGAAACACTCAAAACATTAAAAATAGCACTAAACTTTTTATAGATATGCAACGTACTACATTAAAAAGGAGTCATCATGAAAAATGAACTAGACGGTAAATTAATTCTTTCTGTGTATGAAAAAATCATTCAACACGGTGAAGACCATGAAGATGGAAAGCTTTACGAAGGTATTTGCGCTTTTTCTGATATCGATGGATATACAGTCTATCTAAAAGGCAGTGGTGTATTACTTCGCTTTGGTTTTCATAATACCTATCACCTTGACTATCAACACGAAAAAAACAAAGAAGACTTTATGAAGAAAGTGCTTTATATCGCAGAGCAGGAACTATAAATAAGTAATGAAACGACGGGTAAAAGCTGAATCCAAGCAGCAAGTTGCATTTATCAATCAGGTTATTAATGAATTAAAAAATGACCCAAGTAAGCTAGATATTATTCGCGACAATCTTAGCTACTATCGTGAGCAACAGTTTCTTAAACGAGGTTTTTTACTTGCTATTGAGCGTTTTGATTGGGTGTTTGAAGCAACGAATGATGTAGAGCAAATCTGTGCGCAAATTCTAGCCGATGATTACATTGGTAAGCGTTTGCGCCGCTATCCCTTGCTATATAAGGGCGTATTGGAACGTACCTATTAGATTTCCCACCGCTAAAACATGATCTGTCCGGTAAAAAATGCTAGGTTAGCGCCATTTTGAAATAACGAGAACTGGACATGTCAAAAACTATAAACTCTCACAACACCCATGAGGGTGGCAATAATGGGTTGTTTAACCGATTTTTAGCCACCGTTGAATTTTTGGGTAATATGCTCCCCCACCCAATCACATTATTTGCAATGTTTTGTGTTGCTATTATTGTATTTAGTGGCATTGCAGATTGGTATGGTTTAAGTGCCATCGACCCACGCCCAGAAGGCGCTGCTGGACGCGACCCCGATGGTGTTATTGAAGTTGTCAGCCTGCTCAGTGCCGAAGGCCTACAGCGTATCGTCACTGGTCTTGTTACAAACTTTACAAGCTTTGCACCACTTGGCACAGTACTGGTTGCTTTATTAGGTGTGAGTGTTGCAGAGCACTCAGGTTTACTTTCTGCAGCTATGCGAGGCATGGTAATGGGCGCGTCTAAACGCCTAGTTACTTTCATGGTGGTATTTGCTGCGATTTTATCAAATACAGCATCAGAGCTTGGTTATGTCGTACTGATTCCACTAGCAGCCATGATATTCCACAGCCTTGGTCGCCACCCACTTGCGGGCCTTGCTGCAGCATTTGCAGGTGTTTCAGGCGGTTACAGTGCCAACCTATTGCTAGGCACCATTGACCCTCTTCTTGCTGGTATTACTACACCTGCAGCACAAATGATTGATCCAAATTACCAAGTTGGCGCTGAAGCAAACTGGTATTTCATGATGATCTCAGTATTTTTAATTGCCATTTTAGGCACGTTCGTTACCGAGAAAATCGTTGAGCCACGCCTTGGCAAATACAACCCAGATGAAGCAAGCAATGATTTACCTAAAAATGACATTGCAGGTTTAACCGATAAAGAAAAATCAGGCCTTAAGTGGGCGGGTGTGTCACTGTTAGTGGTATCATTATTACTTGCATGGACAATTGTTCCTGAAGACGGCATTTTGCGTAACCCAGAAACAGGCCTTGTTGCACACTCACCATTTTTAAAAGGCATTGTGGTATTCATCTTTGTTACTTTCGGTATTCCGGGTTTTGTTTACGGCCGTGTTGTTGGCACTATGAAAAACGATAAAGATGTCATTGATGCCATGAGTAAAAGCATGAGCTCGATGGGGATGTACATTGTGCTGGTTTTCTTTGCCGCGCAGTTCGTTGCCTTTTTTAAATGGACTAACCTAGGCACAATTTTAGCGATTAACGGCGCTGCTCTGTTACAAGCTCTAAACCTAACAGGTCCAGAAGTATTCGTGCTATTCATTTTAATGTGTGCATTGGTAAACTTAAGTTTGGGATCTTCTTCAGCGCAGTGGGCTGTAACTGCACCTATCTTCGTGCCAATGTTAATGCTAATTGGCTACGCGCCAGAAACTATTCAAGCGGCGTATCGAATTGGTGACTCAGTTACTAACCTTATTACACCAATGATGAGCTATTTTGGCTTGATACTGGCTGTTGCAACTAAGTATAAGAAAGACATGGGTATTGGTACATTGGTTGCGACCATGCTTCCGTACAGTATGATCTTCTTTGTTGGTTGGGTGGCGTTATTCTACTTATGGGTATTTGTACTGGGCTTCCCTGTTGGCCCT
>NZ_JAKGBG010000031.1:0-57393 GCF_021532595.1 Pseudoalteromonas sp. OFAV1 | reverse complement strand
AAACGAATACCGGTTAACAAATCGCCCTCTATTTAACTGTATGCATATACAGTACATAATAATTCCTACTTCATTAAAGTCAAGACCGTTCGCCTTGACTCGCAGCTAAAGCAGGCGAGAATGTGGCAAACATTTGTTCAAACATGAGGCCCATAAAACAATGTCGCTTGCTGATTTTTTTATTCGTAGAACAAATCAATCAACTCATCAAGAATATCTTCAGATGAATTAAACTCTTGGTCGTCTTTTTTAGGTAGAGTATTACTTGCATTCACACTTGTGTTAGCCATCAACTTTCTTTCCTTTACCATTTCACTAGCTACAAGCTCCAATGATTCACCAACCAAGTCGCGGCATATAGATTTAGCAACAACATATAACTTTTGCTTTGTCAGCCTACCATTAAGCTTTGATTGCAAAAATGAAAGAGACTTGTTTTTTAGAATAGACTCAGTAATTACAAGAATATCTTTACTGTTCAAGCTGTATTTGACTATAAGCTTCTCGTAACCAATATCTCTACTCATACTGATACCTTAATTTGATTTAATGATTAATTATCTTACCTAATACTACCACTTAGCAATTCTATTTTATGGGGAGTACAACAATTATTGTGATATAATTAACTCATAAAATATAAGGAAAATTATGACCAATCTTTATACAAATCCAGAAAGATACGTATTTTACGATATCGAAAGTTCGTCTCCTTATTCGAAGTCAACTCAAATACTTCAAATAGCGTTAATTGAAACGGACTCAGAACTTAATATTTTATTAGATGAGAATAACCAACCAAGGGAGACTATGTTTTATGTTCGAATGCGCCCTGACATGATACCTGAGCCCGGTGCATTCCTAGTACATAAAATAGATCCTGAACTCATTGGGAGTAAAAAAAGTAACTTAAACTATGTGCCTGATGGTCCTGTTCTTTCTGAGCTAGAAGCAAACCAAAAAATATCTCAGATTATGACAAGAACGCCAAATACTTGTATCGCTGGTTATAATAGTATTGCTTTTGATGACGAGGTAGTTCGTCATAGTTTTTACCGTAACATGTTGGAACCGTACAGGCATGAATGGGCCAACCAAAATCACAGAACGGATATTTTAAAGGCTGTTCAAATTGTCAGAATGTATGCGGAAAATACTTTAATATGGCCGATTGGCAATGATGGAAAGCCATCTTTAAAACTAGAAATGTTAAGTAAAGAAAATGGATTAGTTCATGAAAAAGCTCATGATGCATTAAGTGATATTTACGCCACGATACACTTGGCAAAATTAATTAAAGATCGAAAACCTCAAATATGGGATAAATTCAAAAATCTATCTGACAAAAGGCATGTCAATCGACTGTTAGAGTCTGAAATGCTTGCTGTTACACAGATGTTTATTTCTAAGGATAAGTATAGCACTTCGTTAGTTTTCCCTATTTGCAATGACACTAAGAATAAAAGCAAGTACTACGCTCTGGATTTGACTGGCAATATTTCTGAAATATTATCTATGAAAAATGAAGATATTTTAGACTACATGTATTCAAAAAAGGAGGACAAGCTTAAAAAGTACCCTAATTTGAACTTTGAAATAAGAACAATAACGGCGAATAAATTACCAATAATTTCATCAGGAATTGATGAAAGTAGTGTGTCGTTCGAAAAAATTTGTATGAAAATAGGCAGTAACCCAGACATTGTAAGGAGCAACTTAAATCTAATTAGAGAGCGTAGAAATGAATTTTTTCTTAAAGTTTCAGAGTTATTCAAAAATGAGAAAGAATATGAAAAAGACCCTGCTTACACTGGACTATATAACGAGTTCCTTGATAATCAAGAACAACGTACCAGAAGTAACTTTGCTATAGACTTGAGTAAAGGTGCTGATATTGACTGTTTTGACTTTGCTAATAAATGCATTAAGAACAAAGAAAAAAACTTAACATTGATGATAGTTATGAAATGGGGCAGTTATACCGGCAACTTTACTGATATTAATAAGCTTAGCCCAACCGACTCAAATGAATTAATCCTCTACCGCAACTTTGTCCACGATAATTTAATGGGAAATGGAATTGGAATGTCATTAGAGAGCTTTAAGATTGAGGTTAAATCACTACTAGATTCAAGGGACCTAGAGCATAAAGATAAGGTTATGCTTGAAAAGTTAAGGAATGAAGTTGATTTTATGGCCGAAAGATTTAGCAATCTCAATCGAATATTATCACCGCAGGTTAGACTAGAAGCTGAAACACATAGAAATGCTAACTTTTATAAGTACGAAGATTATAATTCTCTTTTTACAAATAAAACTGAGCCAGATATAAGTCAAAGTTGTGGCGTTGGTCTATAGGTAAATTAAATAAATGATCTAAAAAAAAGATCATTTATTTTTAAAATCTTCTTTTTTTGAACTATATACCTTATTATCACCAAAAAGGAGAAAGCCATGACATCAAAAGTTCACGCAGAAGATCTATATCTTCTTTATTTATTCATTTTTTTAGGCGTAGTTCTTAGTTTTAATGCGGAGATCAAGTCTGCTGTTTTATTTTTACTTTATGAACTACTACACATCCTTTCTTACTTAGAGATAAGCGGAAGGTCTACTATGGATGCAATCCAACACATTGAAAGGAAAGGTATAGATACTTATCTAGCTATTTTTTCTTTGGTTGTCTGTTTTTTCTTATTATTGAAAAGCAAAAGGATAGTTTTCTAAATATTTTGATGGCTTTCTCTTATCCCTATGTCAAGTTATTGACATAGGGATATTAATTTTAGCCTTTACTCTTTACCTTTAAGCTCTTGAGCTCTTCTTAAGTCATCCCTTCTTGATTTGGCTGCACTCATCATAGAGTTTGATGCTTGTTCCATACTAGTTCCGCTTTGCTCTACCGTAGAAGATAATGACTCAGTTCCTTTTTGTCCAAATTCACGGTCACCACCGCCACCAATCCAACCTAATATTGCTGATGGAAGTGTATCCATAACAATGATGCTTTTACTTAGTATTTGATGTAAAACAGTTATGAAAATGATAATAATAGCAAATGTAGAAAATAAGCCATCACCAACATAAGTCTCTGCCTGAGGCCAAAATAAAGATAAGAATATGACGTAAGTAATCTTTGATATGTATATCGATGCGAATAGTCCGATAATCATTAAAGACGGTCTAAGTAGTACTGATGCAAGCATTTTTATTGCTGCTTCCATTCTCTGACCGGATATACCTTCACCCTCAGGTGTTGCTGCCATAATAACTGCTAATGGAGTTGCTACAACAGCCTCAATAACGATTAATACATATGCTGATACTAGCGTCACCCAGAGAATTACAGGCATCATCGGCAAGTAATAAGCTAAGGTCCAAGCCATTGCAGTAATCATAGCAATTAGTGCATATAGAACAGGCAAGAAACTTGACAGAACACCATAGAGTAAGCCTGCTCCAATACCTGTTGCTGTGCCAGTAGGAACAAAGAAGTTCACGACGTTGTTACTTACAGAACCTTGAATATAGTCTGTTGTTTTTATCGTAACGTTCATTATTGTTGCAATCGTAAATGTGATTGTTCTTATGGTCATCATGCCATGACCTAGTGATACAGCATCCTGATAAGGTGTCACCATACCGATATTTACAGCATCTTGGTCAATTCTTGATATAGAGGCTCCAAAATCTAAGGCACTCACTATATTTAGAACTGACTGAGAAATCATATTACTTTGTCTTTTAACAAAACCATTTGGATCACCTGAAGAAAGAGTGTTATTTACTGAACTTAAAGCTGTATTTCTAGCTGTAGTAAATCTTGAGCTCAACTCTTTTTTATTCTCATCTCTGTCGATGTTATCTGTATAAAATTCGCGATATGCTGAATCATTTTCGTAAGCAACTTTGAAGTATTTATCTATTAAGGCAGCTGATGCTGTTAAAAACTTCTGTTCTATACATTGTGATGAATCTTCATCATCATCAGGATCACAGCCAGCTGATGGCATAGCAGGCGATGTAGAAGCTAAGCTTGCGAATGATGACGAACCCAATGAGATGTAGTCAGACATTTTAAAGAATGCACCCCCGGCCATTATCCAACCGCCCTTGGTTATTCTTTTATACTCTTCATCTGATGAACTAAAATTATTTTCAATTTCGGTAATCTCATCAAATTCATCTGAAATATCGATATCTTTACCTTCAAGCTTATCAACGCCTAATGAACTAACATAGACTTTTTCTACATTATCTAAGTATGAATTTATGAACACTTCGGTAAGAAGAAGGAAGTTATCTGAACTCCGATTATTGTATATTTTACGCCTTAGATTTTTAGTTACATTCGAGTTAGACATTGAACCTCCAACGTTAGTTGTTGAAGACTCTTGAATAAGCATAAGAATTATATCGTCAAATCCTTTTCTCATAGTAATGTTGGTTCCATTATTTAATGGATCATGACTTGTCATATTACTGTCATTTTCATCTTTCCAACTACCGGCTAAGTTCTGCGCATGGTTATACACGGCTGTAAAGTACTCTAAAATACTTTTTTGATTTTCGGCCATTAACTTACGACGCTGCTCATTCATTGCTAGCATACGGTCAAGAGCTTTTGTCTCTTCACCATCTTCAACTAAATCTTCTGGGATACTAAACTCAATGGCACCACATTTACCGTCAGCAAATTCAATTCGAGTTATTAAATTATCTTCTTTTACGCTAGATAGATTTGCAAAGTCAGATACATCAAGACCACCACGAGTAAATTCTCTAATTTGTGAGCTACTTTGATTACCTACATATCGACTATGACTATTTTGAATCCCATCTTCTTGGAATATTGTGATAAATGATTTTGTATCCGAGTCAGCATCATCCGCATGAGAACTAATATACAGGTAACCGGCTGAACAAAATGCCATTGAAGATATATCGTATGCTGATTTGTAAGGGTAACCAGCGGTAGATAGTACCTCTTGTTTATTGGGTACTGAGAACATGTCTCTTACAGTTGTTTCCCATAGAAAGGTGGCACATGTCGATGCTATTATGATTAACTTAATTACTAGTACTTGAGCAGTAGAAAGAGTATAGGCCCCTGCACTAGTAGGAATTATAAGACCATATGCGCCAGCTGTTCTTATTGGCAACCATGCAGCACTCCAACTCTTACCTAGAACTTCACCTGAAGTCGCAGAGTTAATTACAGATGCTAAAATAACGTATGAGGTTATTACAATACCAAAAATTATAGCTAGATAGTTCGCAAATCCAGCGGCCATACTGAGAGTAGTTACTTCATTTATATCTGAAGCATTATTTTCAAATATAAATGACCCCCACATATATTCTAGTATTGAGTGGAAGTAGTCATTATCGTTTTTATCTGTATTCAGCAAATCAACAACACTTGCAGCTGCCAAATCCACATCACTAGACGAACTAGCAGCAAAGCTTGACGAAGATAGTGCTAGTAACAAGACTAGAAAAAATGGTTTTAGTATATTGGCCATAACCTGACACCTTTTATAATTTTTTAATATCTTTATTTGGCATCAATATTCTTAAATTAGAAAATGACATCGCTATAAATTTTTTTATCGGGAAATCAACCCTTTCAAATCTGTTTTCCCAATTCTGGAAATACAACCTTGCTAAATAATTTTTATAACACATTGTAACATATGCGACTAAAAAGAAGCCCGAAAGGCTTAATGAGGTCAATATATTCATGAAACCATCTGACACTAGTGAAAAATAAAGAGAATATACAAAGAAAATTCCGATTATTACCTGATTAAGATATAAGTTTTCGAACCTACTTTTAAATTCATGCTTAGTTGTACTTTTTGCTACTGGTAGTTTTTCGACTTGAACTTCTTTATTTGTTAAATGATTAAAATCATTCTTTAGGCCAGAGTAGCTATCTTTACGTTCTTTGAATGTTCTTTTCAAAACATCAACTGGTTTTGATATTTCTGTAAAAACCTTACCTAGAATACCCATTTTATTCTCCTAAGGTGCGCAAAACAGTGTAGTGCCAAATGTATTGCCGACCAAGCAACCAAAGTCATTAATATTCATTGATATGTAACCGGCAACCATGAAAATTATTGCTGACTTCACAGGAGTCTTTCCCTGAGGGTTGGCAATATCACCTGCATCTTTTAGTAAATAAATACCTTTTGTGAATGCACCTACACCAATGAGATACATAAAGCCTATTACTAAAGCGGCCGACTTTGGCGGAATTAGTTGAGATGAGCCAATACCACCAGAACTAACGCTGATTCCATTTTCAACGATATCTGATAGCGCTGATTTATCCAGATAAAGGGTGCCAACACTTATATCTTTAATTTGGTTTGTATCGCGTAAATCTATGGTATTGTCCATCGCTTGGTACAAAGTACCTGAAATAATAAGAAGAGTGCCTGTTATAAATGTTGAAACATTTCGACCAAAAGGAAAGTTTTGAGGTGACTCAGTCTGTTTGTAAAACCCATATATACCAATACCTGTAAGGAAAATACCTACAACGGCACCACCTTCAATTATCAGCGCAACAAATGCGCTGAACTCGGTTAGTATATAATCAATACTGCTCATACTAGTTGACCTTATTAACTTCTAACGACAAGATAGCGGCTTGAAGCATCTCTTGTTTAAGCATCGACTTGTATTGTAGTACTGCCATATGAGCTAAAAAGCCATCGATTACTGCCGATTCGCGTAAAACTTGATCTGGATTTAAAGAATATTGTTTACCATCAGAATCAACTTTTCTTGGATCTGTATTTGATACTTTCTTAATCCATTCAGGACTTAAATATCGCTCTGTAATAAACATTTCTAACCTTTGCATTTCTGAAAGGTAGCCTGCGCCTGAATTGGTTCCGCCCGGTACGAAGTCGATTGGCTTTTTCATATTCATTGAGTCAGTCATAATTCTTTGGGCCATTCCCAATAAAAGATCTTTTCTGAATTCAATTAACAAAGACTTTTTACCATTAGCTGTAACAGACTCGAGGCTAGCTAATGGCCTTTTTCGTAGAACAGGTTCTGTAATTAATTGAATTTGCTGTCTTGCAGCTTGATACTGTTCTGAATCAAGACCTGAAATTGAATCTTGAACAAGCAAAGACGGATCACTACACCAACTAGCATCACTTAGATGCTTAGGGTTATTAATATTTTCATCTCTATCCAAATCACGCTTTAAAAGTAATTGGCATAACTCAATTTTTTGTTCAGCATCAGCTTGAATTGCAGTGTTTTGTGTCTGTATGTCAGAGTACATAACAGCTTTACGAGCAATGTTTTGGTTGTTGTCTGGATCCGCAACAGGATCAATACATGTGTCCGTTACACCTGTGGCACCATTAACAACTGCATTAACTCGGTTACTGATTGTTTCTGCAATATCAACATCAGCAACAGTATTACATGTATCAATTGGAGCCAATGAATTTGCCACTTCATGATTTCTTGCAGCTTCTTCTAAATCCTGCTCTGCCTTAATTTTTGTCATTTCTTTCGCAGATTCTGCATTCTCCGATTTAATGAACAATGCTTTTTCGAGCTGACGTTTCATCTCTTCTTGCAGAGCTTGCTCGATACGAGAAGTGATTGCTTCCATATTTTGTGTAATAGCTTCAGCTAAATTAAAACTATCAAATGTTGGGTATGTTGCTTTACTCGGAGCACTAAAAATCATTAAGGCTGTAGCTGTGCTTAAAAATATCTTTTTTAATTTCATAAAATCACCATAAATTATCGTGTGCGCCAGATTCGAACTCTGGATTTTCAAATCTTTCTAATCCGAGGCTCTGTTCTAAGCTAACGGATGTGTAATCATCTTCATAAACATTCGTATTAAAGTTACTAACTCCCAAGACAGAAACGGCCTTTAATCTATCTCTTATTGACGACAAAGTGCTTTCAGTTTTATTTGTGAAATTATTTTTAACGTAATTAAGATCAACAGCTCTAGTGGTATCAAAGTCCACGTAATGAGCGAAATTTGTGAATTGTCTTAGTTGAGTCATAAACATCTTTTTCTAATAAATTAGACATATACCTAGACTATCATTTTCAAAATCTCTCATTTGGGAAAAAAGTGGCAAAAATCTACATTTTTAAGAAAAACTAGAGAAATCACATATTCTGAGGTGATATGATAAATTTAATGTAAGTAAGGTAATTTATGTTTTATGAAACACTATTTTGATAAAGAAACTCAGAATATCTTTTGGGAGAACTTATCGCCAGATATTCGAACATTTCTTGATTCTCTAGAGGAAAGAGAAACTTGGACCTATCAAGTAAAAGAATTCGAGTCTTTGTTTCTTAGTATGGCGGGAGCTTTACCAAAAATTATTCAACTCCCATTGTCTGAAGAACATAAAAGCCTTGTTCAAAAACTTATACCAGTTTTAGTATCTATGCCGTTACGTCAATGTATATCAGCAATTGCCTATCTAGATAAGTACGGACAAAGTGACTCCAATCCTGTTGGCTGGGGAATTCTATGCTTCATTGAGGCCAAAAATATATCACAAAATGAAGACGATCCCCTTTACCCGTATTCTAGAAATTTGTGTGAAAGAATTAATACATTCACAAGAAACAGCATCTGTGTGGAATTGTTCGAACATATAAAAAGTGAAGGTCATTAAAATGAAAGCAAATAAATTCAATATTCTTGCGTTAGCTATCGCGCTCTCTACAGCAGGAATGCTTCACACACCATCAGCTGAAGCAAGTGTTTACTGTAATACCAAGAAAAAGCTACAAGGCACTAAGGACGTATTTAAGGATTACTGTAATAGTGAAGCGTTAGTAAATACAGATGCGCCAAATCCAGAAGCTGAAGAAGGTGATCCCGGTTGGACTAGTTGGTTTTTCGAAGTGCCTGAAGACCAGCGTTGTGACTTAGGGCTCCAGTTTCCTGATTTAAGTTTAGACCTCGACTTTGGCCTTGATAAATTAAATGTATGTAATGTCCTAAAAAAAGTCTCTGAAAATGCAGTAGGTCAAGTTAATGAAGAGTTTGATAAGATCGAACAGGGTATTGATGATTTTGAAGATGCTGCAAATGATGCTGGCACAATTGATATCGACAAACTATCAGATGAAGTTGACAGAGAATTTCAAGAATTTTTAAAAAACAACAAAAATAGCGGAAGCGGCGGCTAGTATCCTAATGGACAATACAGAAAAAAAAGTATTAGCAATCTATGAGTCTCCTAATAAGCACAACCTTTTTAAGAGACTTTTTAGAGAAGCCGGGATTTCGTGCGACTTTGCGTATACACAAGGTCGAATTTTTGATTTACCTGTTAATAAATTAGGCCTACACAAAGACGGTAATATGGATATCGTACCGGTAGATCAGAAAAGATTTAACTATCTTCAAAGTAAAATTAATGACTCAGACATAGTTCTTTGCTTAACAGATATGGATGAAGAAGGTGAGTGGATTGCAGATTCAATAAAACGTATCTGTTTTAACAGTCAAGATACGAACTTCTTACGATTAAAACTTAATGAATACACGAAAGATTCTTTAATTAATGCCTTAAAATCAAGTACAGAAAGCCTCAACCATGATGCAATCTCTGTTGCCCAAAGTAGAAGATATATCGATAGATTGATAGGATATGCTGATAATGATGATAAAGATTGTACACGAGGTCGAGTACTCTCCCCTTTTATTCAAAGTATATACGAAGACCCTATTCAATTAAGAAAGAAAGTCGAATTAAAAGCTGATAATACTTACATTTCATTTAAAACTGCATTGCCTGACAGTGTAGTTGTTGATGTTATTAGCACTAACTTACAAGAAATAAACAATAGTAACGCCATATCTGTTGAGCCTAGAAACTCATTGCCTAATACATACGAGTGTTTGCAGTATCAACTAACTCGATTGCAATCAAGTAATATAGATGATGCCGCTCATGAATTACAAGAACTATATGAACTCGGATTTGTATCTTATCCAAGAACTGAAAGCTCACGATACAAAGTCTACGAGGGGCAGCATAGCGGAATAAGGTCACTTGAACTTGAAGATGAATCCGACTCGGACGATTCTCTTTTAACATTTATAAAAAAGAGGACTTTATTTGCCAAAGAAAATAGGCACTCAATCAAAAGATTAGAAATAGATGCTGAAACTGAAATCAAGCTAAACAATTTAGGGATTTTTGAAGTCACTGCCTATATCGTTAATGGTACAGAAAAAGATAATGTGCTTAGTATAGTCTCTCCATATAGAATGATTAACAATGTTGGTAGCCCCCTATCCTCTAACGGCATTGAATTATATTCGTATCAATTAAGCTTAGAACAGCGATTACTTGAGCGGCTTCAAAACTCCAAACTAGCACAGCCTTCAACACTACACCTTCATGTAAGTAAAATGAAATCCTATGTACATGAAGATGGTAACGCCATCATGCTAAATACTCGTGGCGTTAAGGTTGCAGTACAAGGTGACTGGCTATCTAATATAGTAAAAAATATCGATAACGCGCATGAGATTAATGGCATCCTAAATAAAAATGGCCTAAGCGTTGACGATAAAATTGCTAAATGCTTAAATATTATTTATCAAAAAGATAAGTTCGTTGATGAAAATGATTTCCAAATATAATTTTGAGGTTTATATATGTTAAAATGTGTTTTTAGTACGTATACGGCTATCCGTAAGAAATTCGGTCAAACTATTGATCGTCATGTAGGTACAATCATTCGTCGCTGTTCAAAAGATGAGCTTAAAGCTGCATGCTTAGATAAAAACAAGGCTGAAGAATTAGCAGCAAAAGTGTATTTTCAATTGCCAGAGCATATTAAGAAGCATTTTAAAGCTGAAACAAAGGTTCAGTTTATTAACGACGTTGTTGAAAAATTAATGGCAGCAAAAGATACTAAAAAAGGTCAGAATTTAATTCTAGACAAGTAATTGGGTGGTTTATGAATAAGAAAGTTATTGCTGGTGGTGTTTTAGCGTTAGGAAGTCTTTATTTTTTAACAACAGGAAGTTCGAATGAAGTTGTTGAGCCAGTCGTTGCAAAGAAAGAAGCGCCTGAAGGTTACCTCTACAACCGTGATAACAAACTTATTCCTGTTGTAGAAGCTAAAACTTTGCTTAATCAGCAAAGTTTCTTTAACGATATGCGAGCTGGCGTAAAAAAAGGCCTAGACAATTATGGACTAGGTCTTGCTCAAGAACTTAATAATATTCGAGTTAGAGAAAGTGTTATTTCTGGAAAGCCTACTGTTCGTTTTGTTGATGAAAATGCTATTGGCACATCAAAAAACGTTGAGCTGGTCCCGCCGGGGTTATTATCCGGTCTGGTTTATACCGGTCGAAGTAACTTGAACAGAAAGAAGCTTGACGAACTTGCCTATGGCGCAATTAGTGAGTGGTTAGGTACTGAAGATCCAAGTGAAATTGGTGTAAAGTATTTTGGTGAAGGTTTTGATAATTTTTACGGGTTTAAGTTGGCCTTGCTTGATTTCCAAAGGCAGCTTGTCGTTTCAAAGTATCAGCTTAATACTGTAGGGTTCCCTTATCAGTCTGTGGTTGAAGAATATGTAAGAATTCAGAATACATATATCGAAAATGATATTGTTCCCCCTGACGAAGATCTGAAAATCTTTGAGGGTGTTGTAATGAATAATGTAAAAAATTTAGCAAATTTTTCGGGTGTTCATCTTAAAAAAATGCATAAATCTCAAGCAGATGAAGTTGCTTTAATGTTGATTGAGTTCTTTATTTATGACGACATTAGATTATTAAATTCACTAAAAACAAATATAAAGCTCGTTAAGCCAGCTCCTACTGAAAACAAGTTAGAAAGACGTATTCAGCGAGAGCAGGATGAAATTAAAGCGAGAGAGCGTGAGTTGGAAGAGCAACGAAGGCAAGAATTGCTCAATAAACGCCTTGGCCGAGGTTCATAGCTGCCAAACACCTTAAAGCTCTGTTTTAAGGTGTTTTTTTATTTAAAGTCAAAGTGTTTTTCATATGTTTTCTTATTTATTTATAAATAATTAACAATAAAAGATATGATAACTTCATAATAAAATGTTGATTTTTAGTTCAATAGCTATATATTAATAAGTAACAAACTCAACAACAATAATTGAGGCCTCTTATTATGAGCGCTATTACAGCTGATCAAATCTTACAAAACGATACTGTTGGACAGTCGTTTGATGAAAATTTCGTAAATAAAATTGTAGAAGGTTTACCTAGTATTCTTTCTATGGATGACGAAGCTCTTACCTTCGGTTCAATTTCTAAAGCGGTGAAGTTACCTCGACCAGAAGTAGGCAAATTCTTGATTGCTGCCAGCGAAATCGCAAACTGGCCTCTAGGTGTTATTAGTCGTAAGCCCTACAAAAAAGATTTATCTAAGGTTCAGGCCCCTAATTCATCAAGTAATGATGCCCAAGGTGACACTCAAAGCAAGGAAGAAGTTGCTGCTAAGATCATTTCAATCTTAAAAATGCCACCTGTTGATGATGTTATTGGCGTTAACTATGCTTCAATCCCACATCTGGTAGAAGAAACCGGTGCGTCTACAGAATTTGTTACTGAAGTAGTTAACTACTTAATTGACCACAAAATTGTTAAGCAGTTTGAAGGTGAAAACGACTTTGAAGAAGAGATCTTTACTTTAAATCACGAAGGTCTTGTGGAAAGTATCTCATCTGCGAAAGAGCAAGTTAAGACAAGCGCAACTCAAAACAGTGCAGTTGCAGATAAACAAGAGCAAGTTAAAGCGCCAAGCCAGCAAAAGCCTATGTCACCCCGAGAAAAAATCATTTCTGCTTCATCAGAAACTAACTCTAGAGATAAAGGCAAAACTAGAGGCGAGCTTTCAGTTAATAGAGATGAAATTAACCAGAAAACATTTGAAGCTGTTCGTCGAGCTCTTAAAGCTGATAAATACACTAAAAATGGTATCCTTAAGAAGGTATCTAAACCGGGAACTCACAAGCGCGACGATGTTCTAGCTGCGTTCACATATTTCGTTGAGAAAGGAATTGCACAACTTACAGAAAATGGTGGTGCTCGTAAGTACTATAAAATCAATGTTACACCTAGAGGTGCAAGTCAAGAAGCGGCAAGTAACCCTCCCGTTGAGGTTACGGTTGAAACAGTTAGTTCTGCGGCTGAAAAAGATGCCAAAGAGCCTGTAGTTGTAGCAGAGCCAGTTAAAGAAAAAGAAGTTAGCGAAACTACTGCTCCAGTTGAGAAAAAGGTTTCTGAACCTGCTGAGCGCTCATATTCTGCTGGTACTGAAGGTATCAAGCAACTTCTTAAAGCAAACTTCGAGAATATGGTAGATATGATTGAGTCAGGCGCCGAACTTGATGAGCTTAAGAAGAATATTAAATCAATTGAGTTAATGATTGAGGCTGCAAAGGTTCTTGAAAATTAAAACGCTTTCTAGTCATAAGTACAATTAACAAAGGCTATGTTCGGATTAACTGTTGTTGAATCGAACATAGCCTGTTTTCGTTAAGGTTTTCTGGAGTATCCATAAACCTGAACCAACCTAGGTAGTGTTCCAAGTATTTTGTGGCTACTCCGTGAAACCGTTTTATCCACGCTTTCAGACGGCTGTGATAGGCGTTAACATTTTGAATGTGAAAGACTTTATCTATCACCTTAACTCCTCCTGCCACATCTAAGCGCTTGTGTATTAAATCATTTTTCTCAGAAAGAGCTATGTAGGGCTTATAGCCATCACTACACAACACACTGTCTTTCTCTAATTTCCCTGCTAGCTCCTGATGCAGAGCTGCCGATGTAACACTTGGCACAACGGCTTCATACGTATTCTTAGCTCGGTCTCTGACCGTTAAAACTGGCACCCAATCATCCTTTGAACGCCCCCGTTTTTTCGCTTTCATCCCTCTTTTACGGGGCTGACGAGTCATCCGTTTTGAGCCTTTCTCTGAGTAGGGAAAAAGTGTTTCGTCTGCCTCGATAATGCCTTCTAATTTGCTCGCTTTCAGTGCTGATGGTAGCGCCAAGAATCGGTGCCGCCACCTGAACGATGTTTCAAGGTGGAGGCCACATTCTTCGGCACATTTACGCAATGGCTTACTGTCCAGCATACAGCGAATATATTCTAACCAAAGCTCTTTGTACCTCAGTCGAGCTAGCGGTGTCGCCGTTGTCGCTACAAAGGTTTTGCCGCAGTTCTTGCAGCGATAACGCTGCATCTTGTTTACCTTGCCGTGCCGATTGATCAGTGAGCTATGGCAGTGCGGACATTCAGGGTTTTCAACCATCCGCTCCTCAAGCTCTGTTATCAACTGTGAGACGCTATCAGTGCCTTTCAGCAGCTTCTCAACATAACGGGTTTGACTATCTGTTAAGTGTTCTAACTCGGCTATAAGCTTTGTAAATTGTGCTGGGAGCATGATCAACCCTTAACGACTGTATTCATATACAGTTTAGCAACAATTTAGCAGAACATAGCCATTCTAAAAAACTTCTATCCATTACTATAATCCTTTTTATGTATTAATCTAAATCAGACCAGTCTCTACGACGTATCCGGCTTGTCTTTAAATAATCCGAAATATTATTAACAAACTCATTAAAATCTTTGTTTTCCTGAGATAATCGGTTCACAGACTCCCAGTCGACTTGTTCTCTCTTTTTCGCAGGAAGCAATATCTCTGTGCCTTCGATATCATCAATATCCAATACAATTACGCCTATACCATGTAACGCATGAAGCATCTTGAGTTCTAACAGCGCCTCTTTGCTTTCAATAGATATTGCGACCAAATAGCCGTAATTAGCCCATGAGGAATTACTGACAGCTTGAAAGTAGTGCTTTCTAACATTACCTGTCGTCAATTGCTTTTTGACTTCAAAAGACCACAAATTAACGAGCTCGCCATTATTCATGTTTGCGCAATCCATGACATTGCCCATCCATTTTTTTGCAATAGGGTTTAGAGCGACAATATCAGGATGTAACCACTCATTACCACCGTTCCCTCTCCTGTTTTTAGAACGTTTTTCATCTATGCGTAAGGGATAAATATCCTGATATTCATAAAGATATTTATTAAATAAAGGATACAACGTCTCTTCGCGACCATCCCAACCATCATCGGGTGATTCACTGTCGTTAATATTATTAATCTCTGAATTATTGGCAGTATCTTCTTTTACATCTGGCAAAAAGTCATGATCACCATACCAATAGACACGTCGCTTTTTAGGTTCGTCGTGCCAATGTATATTTCTCTCTTTTTTCTTTAATATACTTTTTTGGGAACCAATTTCAGCAGCAAGCTGGGTAATGATATCAACTCGACCGCTTTCTTTAAGTAATCTATCTTTTTCTTGATAATCACTTCTATATTCATCAAACAACCTTACTGCTATTTCTTTAGCAGTAAACTTAATGTTTCTATTTGATTGCAATATAGAGATAATTCTATCTGCTTGAGACATCTTTTTAGACATTCACACCCCCACTCACCGCCTCATTGATGAGAGACTTTTTGTATTCAACAAGGAGGGCGATTTTTTTATTAATCTCCGATTTCATTTCACCTATTAAGCTTGTTTTTACAAGAAGATAATCAGAGATAGCAATTTGTTCATGCTTTGAAGGATTGCAGATTTCAAAATTCTTTACATCATCCTGTCCAATTGAATCCAACCCTGTTGTTTTTGTCATATCCTTAGCCATATCAAGTATTTTAAGCAAGAAAGTGAAATATTCAGAGGAAAGATCTTTTGAAGGTGAGAGTGCCATTATATGGGAAACAATATAACAATCTTCATTAACAAGGCATCTATGGTTTTTATAAACAGAGCCACTTTTAGGTATTAATATAGAACCTGCCTTTACCTTTGAGAAACCTAAGAACTTTGCTTGATCTTCAGTTAATAACTCGTCACTTTTAGGCATATTTAAAGTAAAGCTATTTTTACCCATAAATGCCATCCTATAAAAAGATATACCATTTTTATTTTCTTTCATATCAATATCATTAGGGGCTGCATAACCACCGATGACATTAAACATGTTTTTAATCTTACTCATACCCCACCCATCAGGAATATCCCCCATCCACTCAACCCCAGAGTCCTTCCATGTCATTTCTTCCGCTGGCGTCCCATCCAAAATCCTTTTATTATTTGCATCCAACCCCTTCGTCACCGCATTGTGGATTAGGGCGGTTTTGTATTCTTCGAGGTGGTGGAGTTTTTGAGTAAGGGAGGTGATTTGGGAGTTGATAGATTTCGTTTTTTCATTTAATAATGACACCACACGCTCTTGATCAATGCTTTCATCAAAAACGAATTCGCCAACAAATCTCGGACTAACTCTTTGATGACCTGTTGCACCTTTATAGTCGTGGATACCAGCGTTTATAAATTCTGGTGAGCTTAATAAGTAACCTAAAAATTCGGGGTTAATAGAAACAGGCTTTATTGGCATCAATTCACTAGAACCCATTCCAAACCCTGTTTCTAAACTAGAAATCAAAGCCCCTTTACCATTTTCAAAGCATGGCGATATTTTTGCCAGAAGGTAGTCGCCTTGCTGAAAATTATTTAATCCAGATGGTAATTGACCCTTCTTTTGTTTTTTCGTGGTATACTTTCCAGTCTCTGTAACTTCCTGCATAGGAAGGTAATCAACATATTCGCCAATTAAGCTTGATGGAGTAGTCGAGTTAATAACAGCCACTTCTTTAAGTCTAATCATCCCCACAACTCCCTCTCAAGACCGGCCAATTCCAAATCAATGTCCCTAATATCCGCTGCAATTTCAGCAGTAGTTCGAAGCACAACAGGCTTGTAGAAAATCTTGTTGAAATTGACCTCAACGCCCACCGAGTTTTCACCAAGGATGTACTCTTTGCGCACCCACTTATCAAGGAAGGCTTGAATAGATGCGTTATTATCATCTTCATTTGGCGCAAATGGGATAATCTCGTAATCACGCTCCATCAACGGCTTAACATCGACCGTTAGCTTTAACCCTGCATCGCGTTTTTTAGTCGCTTTTTGCCATATTAACTTCACATCAAGACTACCTGCTCCGCAAGGTCGTTCATTTCTAAATAACGATGGCAAGTAAGATTCACCTTCTTGGTGCCAATATTCCATCTTGACATGATCAACACGAATACGTGCATCTGACATCGACGCAATGGCGGCTTTAACATCACTCAACACTGAATCACCATCCCCTTCCTTGTAGATGATGTCTTCTGGATTACTTGCCCAGTATGCCATTGTGACCAAACCATCTTTGATATCAAAAATGAGGTCCGGCTTATCCGTGGACGGTTCTTGATGGTAATAAGTCACACGCTGAATATCTTTTAAAGGTACTTTAGTAGCTTTCGACACTGAACCGTCTTTTGCTTTTTTCTCAGGCAACTGATCATAGTATTTACCATTATCATCTTCAGGTAGCAGCGTCAGCTGTTGCTTATTATAGTAGAAGTCATATTTGGACAGCACTTTCACGTTGTCATCAATTTCTTCAAATTTAGTGAAGGCGTCGATAACCCATTCGCGATCTTCGGCACTCATTTCGTTCGTTTTCTTGCCCTTAGACTTCTTGAGCTTACGGAACTTATCTGCTGCGTTAATCAGCAATATTTTATCTTTTCGTGAAGCAGGCTTGTCTTTGTTAATAACCCAAAGGTAGGTGGTGATTTGGGTGTTAAAGAACTCTTCTTTAGGTAACTGGATCCATGCTTCAACATAGTCGTTATCTAAAAGCCACTTACGAGTATGTGACTCACCACTATTCACATCGCCGGAGAACATCGGCGAACCATTGGCTACAATGATGGCTTTGCCGTGCTCTTTAAGCTTACTGATACCATGAGTAAGGAATAACAGCTGCCCATCCGACATGGCAGGATAATACGGAAAGCGACCCGCTGTATCCGCTTTGACATCAGCTTCTGCGGATTTCCAGTCGACTCCATAGGGTGGATTCGCGACAACCACGTCTGCCTTCTTATCCGACAGATAATCATTACGAAGCGTATCGCCATACTCAATTTGTGAAGACTCTCTGAAGCGTGATTCAATCTTAGCGAGTGCGAACAACTGATCGTTAATTTCCTGACCCATAGTGCTGTAAGAGTGGCTGGCCATTGAAGGTTCTTTACGTAACGTATCTTCTACCCCATACAGCAAATTACCGCCACCAACTGCCATGTCATACAGCATGACATTGTTATCAAATTTCGCCCCCATTTGGCCATAGGCACCAATGAGCTGGCTAATTAACGAAATGACGTCTTCTGGGGTATAGTGTTCACCACTGGTACTTGCACTCATATCCGCCCAGCGACGCTTAATATGTTCTTCCAGTGTTGTGATGTCGCTATTGGTAAATGTTGATAAATCAATCTGCGCCCACTCTCGCGTGAACTCATGCAGGATCTTCTTGGCTCGTAAGTTTTTAATATAGGAATTTAGCCCCAAGAAACTTTCATCTGAGTTTTTATCAATCCCTAACAGAACACGGGTTTCATCATCGAAGGCATTCAGGTAGTCGGTAAAGTCAGCAAAAAAGTTAACGGAGCTTTTACACACATCGCGCAGACGTCTTCCCTGCTCTACGATGATGGCGTTATACCCACGCTTTTGGCCTTTTAACTCATCGATAACGTCTTTCTCAAGATCTTTTTTGTCATCTTCATCAAGCTCATCTTTGCTCTCAACACCCCAGCTATTCATAAGTTCGTCCTGAATCTTGTTGTACTCACGAACAAGGCGAGATTCCATCATAATGAGCGCAAAGAACGGCATCATTACATTAGGGATATTGGACTCTTTAACGTGCCCGCGAATAACATCACAAGATTTCCATATCTGGTTCTCGTAACTCATGACATTTTGATGCTGGTTAAAAATACTACACATAGACTGCTTCCATATAAACAACTTAATAACTAATTGCAGCCTATGATAAGTATTATTCGTTCTTTGTCATCTTTCAGAGCATTTTTTTTTAGAAACCTAAATACCTAACAAATAAAGATAATCTTGGTAGAATTTTCCAATAAAGACTTCCATCATTAAACTTAACTTACTGGTGTATTCTTTACCTCTCTCTTTACCGTACTTCGACTTGATTGGGCCTTTTGGTCCTTTATAGCGCCTAAACACAGACTCCAAATTGCTCTTAAATAAGTCAACATGATCACCGTAAGGGTTATCTTTGATGTTATTATTCATTTGGCGTGATAGATCTGACTCATAGAGTTTTTGAAGAAGATCAGCAACAATATCGGCGAACTCTAAAATCATCTCTTCAGAATACTCGTTCATTTCATTATGTTTACGAATGGCATCAATAAGAGAGTGTTTGCTTTCCCCTGACTTCTTTTTGTCCTTTTTTCCTTTCGCCGGACCTGACTTTGGCCCCTTGCTTTCATTGTCAATGAGCGCTTCGACATCTTCAACGGTAACGCCGCTAATGTCTAACACCTCAAATGGCAGTGAGGGGATGTCTTTTTGTCCGGACTTAAGAATTCTTCGAATACTTTTGAGGAACAACTCCAGCTTACTGGACTCGATATCTTGAATTAGCTTTTTATCCAGATGCACAATACCCCTCAATTTTTTGATAGCGCCAAACATCTCTTTAGCAATATCAAAGTAATCACGAATAGCGCTGGGATCTGTGGTATTCAGCTTGTCAACAAATTTAAAGTCGTCATCTATGTTCCCACACCCTCTGAAGAAATCATCAAAAAGTCTGTTATAAACATAATGGCTCTGTAATTTTTTGAAGTTTTTCCCTATCGTTCCTTCTTCAATAGCAAGATTCAGCGCACTGGTATTCATTCCTGCGTATTTCCTGAAAGCTTCTTCAGCATTAACTTCGTTGCGTGTTTTTAAGCCATCCTGACGAATGATAGAGAAATCCAGCACGAGACACTCTTTCTTATACTTATGCGTTCTGTTAACGCGACATAAGGTTTGTACCATTGTGACATCTTTACGCTCTGTATTAAGTATTAGCGTGTGTAAGGTCGGTTCATCAAAACCGGTCTGTAATTTGTCAACAACAATAATAATGGCGTTTTTATCTGCCTTGAATTGCTTAATGGCCGCGACTTCGGATAGACCATTGTTTAGCTCTTTAGCTGACTGTCGGCTACGCTGATCGTTACCGGTGGGTTTACTAAATACAATATACAGACCGGGCCTGTTATCAGCATCTCCGTAGAAATTATCCAACTCGTTTTTGAATAGATGGAAAGCAAGAATAGCAGCATCAATACTATGCCCTACGTACATCGCTTTGGCGATACTACCTTCACCCGGCTTTCTTATTCGGGTAAAGGTTACGGCACGGAGATATTCCATCGACTTCTTTACGACGCCTTTGATTTTAGTTTTATCGGTATAGAAGTCATCTGAAGTTGGTTTCCGGTAGTCCTGACCAATCCTGTCTTCATCAACGATATCGCTATCAATGATTATTGGCTGGTGGACCGGGAAAAACGCAGCCATTGGGTTAAGCACGAAGCCTGCATCGATGGCCTCCTGCATGGTGAAGCAATCGAAAGGCTGAAATACCATACCGCTAGATGTGTACCCAGAGATTTCTCCATAGCGCTGCAATGTTTTGTCTTTTGCAGTTGCAGTTAAGCCTACAATTAGATTTTTCTTAGCGGCATTCGCCGAAGAAAGTCCCTCAAACAGATCCATCATGTTGTCATTCTGTTTGCCGTCATTGGAACGGTGGATTTCATCAATAAGAAATGCCACGCGCATGGATGCTAACATTGCCTTATCCGCTTTAGATAAGTGCCTTTCTAACGATAAAAACTTTTGAATATTGACAGCAACAATACGACAGGTAGATGACCGTAGCGCATCCATGAACTCCTGTGTGTCTGAAGCAATATCCCATGCGCCTTTTTCAAGAATAGGCATTGCCCCTAATGTCTGACCCATCTGGTCACGTAAATCCAACCTGTCACTAACCAGCACGACCTTATCAAATAGGTAAGTTTTGCCATTGGGTGTATGCATATGGGTAAGCTCTACAGCCTCCCAACTCATCAATTTAGTTTTCCCAAATCCAGCGGCATATTGCTTGAGAATGGAGTAACAGCCTGTGTCATTGACAAGCTTCATACGGGTTTCAACTTCTTCAGAAACTTTCGCTTCCGGAACACCTAATCGGCGCAACCTAGCTGCATATTCATTTCTTATAAAGTCTGGGTTACTTTCATGCTTATACAACCACTTTACGCGTTCTATGGTTCGGTCACAACCATACTTTTGTTTCGGACGAGGGCTAATGAGAGGGCGCTTCTTATCACCTTCTACTTTCTCTCTGTAGTTATAAAAAAGGATTTCATTCTGAATAGCTTCTTTCCCGTAAACATCTCGCAGAACATCCTCATATCGAGAGACCAGACCGTGATCATCCGCTCCCTTATCTTGCTCGTGTCGTAGCGGATAAGGGAAAAAAGTACGCTTCATATCCTTCTCAAGATAAGCGCTACCCAAAGCGCCTTCCTCTTGGCAGAGACGACGATAGTCTCTGATATTTCTCATCATGGATAACGTCGCATGGTCCATGGAAACTACATGAACTGCCTTTTCGTACAATGAAAGTACACGATTCCTCTCGCGTATCTCATCTTCTGTATGCTCGGGCTTCTTGATGATTTCTGGATAATACCCTCTAACATAATCATTGTAGTTGGCTATTATTTTTACTACCCCCGCATCGGTATTAGAGCCTTGAAAGATATGCTTCAGCTCCAGTAGCGAAAAATATATACCGTTAACATAGAAAACCAAGTCAGGACGCCTTGACACCATGTTGAAGCGGTAATCTATTTGCGGCTTATACACCAATTCTTCGGCAATAGAGAATATGTTTTCATCAAACCTACTCTCTGTACCGGGACTTGGGCTTGGATAAAACAGCCACAGATCACGTCCTTTGAATTTTAAAGTTTGCTGCTGCAAAAACGTTGCACTGTTAACAAGAAGGTGGTCAGGCTTAGAGAAGTGTTCATAAATAATGAGATCTGATATCTCATCAATGGCCTTGTGCTCATCGCCAGCGAATTCATTAGACACGATGTCATCAAAAATGATAGCGTTTCGGGATGAGTTGAGGAAACGTAGTAAGTCGCTTTTTATAATCAAACCCTGAAATGCTGTCTCGCTGTTCTTTTCTTCATAACCCAGTTCATCCTCAAAAAACTGAATTATTTTTCTCTGAAAGTCTCTTTCCTTTGCCATATCTCATAAACCACTTTTACATAAATTGATAGACTTATACTACCAAATGTAAATTCTTAAATAAGACAGCAACTAAGAAAGTGTTAAAAACTAACCAGTATTTTTCAATTTGCAATATTTAAATGTTGATAACGGCGGAATTAACTATCTTTTTATTGTTAATTTATACAATCTCAGAAAGTGACAAAACCCGCAGCGCTGATGAATTAAAAATTTCAGAACCAGACAAAATAACTCAGGATTTGAGCGCCTTCTATGACATCGCATTTTTTGAGAAAGAGACGCTAAGGAATTAGGCATTTTGTTGCTTAGACAAATGAGATGGGCGATATCATCTTATGTTAAGAACATCGCTGGCAGCGTAAAACTCAATTATTTAGGAAATGGTGATATTCTCATATCGTTTGAGTGGATTGACTACCTTGTCGAACCTGACCAACTTAATGATTATCAATGAGCCTAGATGTTGCTCGAATATCGAGTAAATAATCTAACAACGCCTGCCTAAACAGATATAAATATGTTCAGGCAGGCTATATATACAAGATAAGGATACTTCAGCGAATCCTCTATGACACCCTACTTCATCAATAGATTATTAACGGGTGAACCTCAACTTTCTTTAAAGAGTTTATTACCACACCCAATACATCTATTGATGAATGTTCAGCAACCAATAAACGTTAATTGATCTGGTTTGTACTAACTACCATTCATAGACAATGCCACAACTCTTAAACATAACACCATAAGATTCTTCCTGAAAATCGTTGTTAAGATAGAATTTTTTTATTCTGGCGAGTGCAGTTTTAATCTCTGTTTCGCTCATTTTTTCAGAGTCTTTACTGAACACGCCTGTCTGCGCAGCAATTACCATATTCTCATGGTCTAGCTCAAGTCCCGTTAGATAATTCTCCAGTTCACTGAGATACTCACTGGCTAGCTTCTGACCTCTGTACTCAGCCTTAATCTCAATAGAGTCGATAATAACAACAACCCCATGATTCTCTAAAGTATGTTCAATTAAGATGTCGTTGGATGCATAAACATCATGAACGCTCTGGTCGACGCTATCGAAAATATCAAATAAATTGTCATCCACCATGTTCGCGGTGAGTATACGAACATGTACTTCGCCTACGACTTCAGCTTCGTCATGATCATCTACAAATGCATGTATTTCGTGTTTTTCAGTGCGCCAGCAGTCATCCGGACCATAATTTTCTTTTTGAACAAAAAACGACGTCTTAAAACCAAGATAACGAGCTGATGTAACGGGATTTGTCATAATGTACCTTAATGTTGTTTGTGATGTAACTTTATCATTATACTGATTTTAGGTGAATTATTCAATAAAAAGATAATCAAAAAACTTTAAAAAACGTAGCAATACACTCCAACTAGCATTTATCAATTTACAACATTTAAATGCTAACGAAACGGAACTGAGTATCTTTTTATTGTTAATTAATGTATAATTTAACCAATTATTCAACAGTATAGGTAGCACTATGTCAGACAACAACGATGAGTTTGCAATAATATTGGAATCAGACCAAGCGATTGAATTTCGATATGGGATAGTATAAGATATTACTAAATGCTCCAGCATAAGCATTCCCGTCTCTACACTTAAAGGTTTCGATCCTAAAATAAACATGGCTAGATTGATTGAAGCTGTGGGGTACATAATGCCGCTAGTACCTGAAGAAGCCGAAGAAAAAATCAAAAAACACAGAAAGATTTTAAAACTACTCAACTCTATTAAAAATGAGCCGAGAAGTATTTTGTCCGCTCATGAGTATATTGAGAAATTTGACTTTAAAAGCGGTGAGCACTATTTATACAGCGTAGATGATGAGTCCAATTCTGTATTCGTAGGCAATCACACTCATTACGCAAGGTATGAGGTTTCGAAGAACTCATTAACTTTATTCGAAGGAGAAGCTATTGAGATGACAAATGAGGAAGAAGCAAAGCTTCACTACGCCTCATTGATTGCCATCAGGACAGCGTCAGTAGTCTTGAGGCAGCGACTCTACGAGGTATTGCTGTAGCGCGACGTGACTTGCATACGGTAGTTGATGACTTTTACAGCGTGACTGGCATAAGTCAAACATAAAGCAGTCAAGCTAGAGTTCCGAACAGGTACTGTAAGATATCCTCTACTTGCGTAAATGATGGTTTAAGCAAGTAGAATACATTAAATAATAACTCTCAAACTCAAGCCTTATATCATTCCTAACGCCACCACCCCACTCTTTGCTCCCAAAGCCTTTGCTTACAAACTAAATCCAGCCGGAAACAAAAAGTAATAACCGTAGCGACCTTTGGCGAACTCAACTCCCTGCTCTTTCGCAAAGTCGGTTAAATGTAGCTTTCCCTTATTATCATATAAATATCCCGCCTCAACCAATTTGTCCTCAAAATCTTTTATCTTCAAACCAAGCTTTGCAGCCATCTTACCAGTTGTCTCTAAAGAGAATTACATTAATTTAAAATTCAGAGCCTATCAAGGTATTGATTGAATATTTTTGCTAATCTTGCTGGATCAACTTTCTTAGCGTGACCAGAAATTTTAACTGTGTTCACCATAAGTAGCTTTAGATCATCGATGTTGTCGTAGTCAACAGATTTAAGCTCGTGCTCAGCGATTAACATTTTTACAGCAAGGGGCTGTTTTTGAGCATTAACGCCGCATTCCTTCAGTGCCGCTAGCATTAATTCTAAAGCTCGTTCCTTCTTTTGTTCTTTGGTTAGCTCTTTTCTTGATTGGATATGATTAGAGTCGTTATTTTTTAATTTAAAATCAGTCTTACCGGTTTTTCGTAATTCTAAAATATATTCTTTCATCTTATCTTCATCTAAGTTTGACAAAAGAATTTCCATTACGATTTCTTGAGATGTAGGATCTATAATAACTAACCCGTTTTCTACCTGTAATCTAAAGCGCTGTTCTAAGTCTTCTATTGTTTCATGAGCAGCCAATTTGCCGCCGTTTCGATGGTTTTTAATTCGTTTTATAAAGTACTGAAACTCTGCAAAAATTGACTCTTTCATTTTATGTACTGCCTTTCCAAGTTTACAAGGATATCTTTATTTATCTATTTTAAAAGACATTTATTGGTTTCAAATATTATGAATTTAATAATATCATTTTCTGATGTCATCCAAATTCGACTTACAGTTGTCTGGCCATACAGCGTTTCTGTAGCACATATGTCGGTCACAATTAGTCCATTGTCAGCTAAAACATCATAACGATTACTTTTAAATCTTAAGTCATTTAATTTGTATGGAATGATGTAGTTGAAATTTTTGTTTACATAATCAAGCAATACCTTTTTAAAGCTACTTTCACTGTACTTAGCCATTTGATTAATACTTTGTGGTACAAACTCAGTAAAGATGCTACGTTGTTCATTGTATTCACTCCACCCTTCTTTACTTTTTGTATAGAGACTTTTGCGTTGATTAGAGTCAAAAATGTATTTGTCATTTTCGAGCTCACTAAGTAATTTAACGTGGTTGCTAATTCCATGAACTAATTTTCCCTTTGGTTCCTTCAGTTGAGTTAAACTTTTACGTTTATTAAAAAGGTTCTTCGCCCCTCTTGGATTTGGCATAAAGTCAACATCATTCGATGTTTTAGGTAATTCTTGCCAGAATTGCTCAACAGATTCGTGATTTCTATTCTGATTTTCGTGAATAAAGATATTTACAGGATCTCTTTTGTGAGTAATATCCTCTTTAGAGTCTCCATCCTTGCCTAGGTATGCTTTTGCACTGGCACGATAAGGTTTAGCGTCCTTATTAATGCTGGTACTTTCAGCTGCATTTGTAGTGGCTGATAAAATGCCTAATATTACAGCGCTGCAAAGATATAATTTCATATTCAACTATCACCCTTTCTATTACCATAAACATCATAAAAAGTTTTGTATCTCTTTACCCAGTATTCTGACGTATTTCCACCTAAAACGCACGATGTATTAGGATCAAATTGTTGCCCATAAATTTCATGTAATCTATTAGCTTGAGTTGCAGACATTTCATAATACTTATTGTCGGTATCATTTAATCGGCAGAGTCTGACATATTCATTGTCGTGACTTGATGTTGGGGCCTTGCCTGCTTTCAACAGTAGTTCATTTATTATTGGGTATTCTTGCCCCAATTGTTCATTCCAAACTGCATATTTCCTTTTTATTACAAGTTGAATATCGCGAGTATTATATTTTATACCCTCTAAAGAAAATAGGTTTTTCTGTGGGTAAACATCTGCACCGTTGGCTTGAATTGGTGTTGACCATAAATTAGAAAACTCTGGTGAATAAGAACTGATGTAATCTAAATCTAACTTTATGTCTTCACTAAAGCTTTGAAATGACGTAATTGATAAAGCTATGCTTAATGAAATGATGAACTTTTTCATAAACTTTGTCCTTATGATAAGCCAGATGCTGATATTTTTAGCATTGGTAAGATTGTTAAACCAAACATCGAGGCCCCAGAAAGTAATAAAAATATACCTGCTAGACCCTGAAGTATCGGAGCAGTAATTGCAATTCTTGAGGCAAAAATTGATTTATATTGTTCTGCGATAGCATTTAATGACTTCGCAATTTGTGTACGATCCTCAGATGTTGATAGAGCAGCTTTATCTGTAGGATGTAAGCCTTTCATGGCCATAGCCCATGGGTTACCAGTCCTTACAGCTTTGTGAGCATTTATAAAGTCGTCTTGAATTTGACCTTTTTTGGTAGCTTTTGCTGAAATTGCTAAAGCTTGCTCCATCGAAACTCCCGAATTTACGAGCATGGACAGGCCATAGAGAGCTGTATAGTTATTTCTAGCCAACACAAGATCTTTAATGATAGGTATTTTGGTAATAAATTTATCTGCGCTTGTAGGCATTACTAGTCGCCCTAGAGAGCTAACAAGCATAATGACAATAATAAATGAAATAACTAAATACAGCAGACCCATACTAATATCAGTCATCAGCATAAATGCATCTACGGTTTCACCAATTGTATCGGTAAACTTTTTCATAAAATCATTATCTAATGTTAATGGGGCGAAATAGTATTTAGTTCCAAGGAATAGACCAAGTGCGGCAAATATTCCGCCAATACCACTCCAGATGGCAAAACCAGCGCCTCTTTTTATTTGGCTCATTTCCATTTCGAAATCGGCAGCGTTTCTTAGAGCTCTTGCAGTATCTCCCCCTTTCTCACCCGCAGAGACTAGAGCAATGATTTGAGGTGTAAAGTTAGGTGCGCCAATTTTCTCCATAGCAAGACCTATACTGTGCCCGGTCTCTATAAGTTTCAGCATACGACCTGAAACATTTTTAATTGGGCCTGTGAAAGTATTTTCCATAATACTAAGTGCTTCACCAGTACCTACTTTTGAAGCAAGCATTGCTGCTAATCGCTGTAAGAATATTTGTCTATCAGCATTATCCATTGGAATGTCAAAAAATGAAAAGCCACCACGAACCAATGAAACTACCTTGCCATGTCCTCTGGCTAGTTTCATTGCCTCATCACGGCTATCAGCCTCAATGACTTTTTTTATTAATTTTCCTCTAATATTTATTCTGGCGACAAATCTTTTCATCTATCGAATCTCCTCAATATTAAGAATGCCTTTTGAGATTCTCTCGCGGTCGTATTCGTTAAATCCTTTATTAGTTATGATTTGTCTGGTGCTACTGCCGAAGATGCGATATAGCTCTTCGTAAGTGGTACGGTTATCAATGTATTTGTCGTATGCATCTTCAATCATTGTTTTCCAGAAAACATCTTCTGTTTCGAGTAATCTTCTTACTTCTTGATCTGTCTCGAAATAATGACATTCTGAAATTATAGTCCTTGCCGAGTAACCACCACCCATACAATCTGAGCAATGAGGATCGTTTCCATAGCAGCGTGTGCATAAAACTCGCATTAGTCTTTGAACCAGTATCCCTCTTAAGATATGTTTCATTTCATGGGCTTCTACCCCGATATCACGTAATCGTTCAATCGCTCCTTTGATTGATCCTGTATGTAATGTACCCATTACTAAATGCCCTGTTTCAGCGCCTTTAATGGCGTTCCTTGCTGTGTCTATGTCGCGGATTTCCCCGACTAAAATTAAATCGGGATCTGCCCTCATAAAGGCCCTTATTGCGCGGCTAAAGTCTAGCCCAACGGATTCATTAATATTTACTTGGTCAACATAAGGTATTGAGTATTCAACGGGATCTTCTGCTGTATAAATTGATTTATCGAATCGTGCTAAATCTTTCACTGTTGCATTCAACGTTGTAGTTTTACCAGACCCAGTTGGCCCACAAATTAATGCAATACCATCGGCACGAGATGTAGAGTTTCGCCACCCTTCTAAGTTTGATATACCAATATTGTCGATCTTTACATTTGCGGTCTGTGGATCGAGTATACGAATTGTAATTTTCTCACCTTCATTCATCGGAAGTGTTGCAACACGTAAGTCAACTATTCGACCATTAAAGTCAATTTTAAAACCACCATCTTGTGGAACTCGACGTTCTGCTAAGTCCATTTTTGACCGGTCTTTTATTCGCGCATTTAGTTGATTGTACTCTTCTAAAGTGCCTTCTTTAACTATTTTTCTAACACCTAAGTGTCTATAGAATACAGTATAAGATTCGTCTCGTGGTTGAATGTGAATATCAGAAACAGACGACATAATTGCTTTTCTGATAATATTTTCCATCACAGAAGATTCAGAATCATTTATCGTGGTGAGTTTATCTAAATAACTCTCAACATCATCAGGTTCTACGTTTATAAATTTTATTTCCCTGCCGTTAAAGTAAGGCTTTAGTAGGTATTCTACTTCATCTTCATCCCCTGTGGTGCCGAGATATACAGCATCAGGTGTTTGTGTTGAGATCTTTGTTTTAGTTTGAATTAAGATATCATGAGGTACATTAGGAAGAATTAGCTCTTCTTCCGATATAGATTCATCAGTTGTTTCTAGTAAAATTTCTATTAAGGTATCTTGTTGAAGGAAACCTAATTTAACTAAAATTGGACCGATAGATTCATTTGTCACGGAAGACTGAAATTTTGCTGCATTTAGTTCAGTTTGAGAGACATGATTTCTTGTTATCAATATATCTTCAATTAACGCATCTTTTTTTGATATTGATTTAGGAAAATCATTATCTTTATCAAGTGAAATAGAACTCATTATAAAAAACCTTAATTAATTTATTACACAAAGCCAATTTGACTTATTAACCGCTTGGTAGCTAGTACTGTAAGTTTGCGAGTACTCACCATCTTGACCTGATGTTCCTGAGAAAATATCACCTAACCAACACTCGTTAGTACTATAAATTGTTGAACTATTGCCACTAACGGACTTAGTTCCTCCAAAGTCTCTTACACCATATGTCGGCCGTACTGAACCATTTCCCAACACGCTGTTTGAAAGCGAGAGTTCGGCATCTACATCAAGAAGAATACCATTGTTGGAATGTGCAGACATTGAAATATCAGAATTTTTTATAATTATATTTCCCATAGAATATAGAATGGTATCCGTTACTGAACTGACACTAATACTTGAATCTGTAATGATCATGTCGGCATTGCTATTTAAGCTAAACAAGCTCAGTAATTCTTGACCTGAAGCGTAAAAAGTACCCTTTAATGTAAGCTCTGAAGATGTGTCGAGAACTACACCTACACCACCACTAGAATAATTTTGGAAAGTTGTATTCGAAAGTAGCATTTCACTATTAAGAAGTTCAACGCCGACTTGAGAATCTCTTTTAACGATGGTTGTATTTGAGTTTGAAAAGTCTACAAAACTATTTTTCACCAATACATCTTCAAAGCTATTTATAACTACTCCGCCTGAACCATAGACGGAAGAGTTTTTAAACGAAACTGAAGAAATATCAGCATCTTCCAAATAGACATCACTATTCTCAAAAGTGAGCTTAACGTCATCAGAAAATGAGATGTCTTTAATAGAAACAACTACGTTTTTGAAAGTTATAATCTCTGGCTGTGTTGCTGAAACAGTTGAAATGTTGTTACCTTCACCAATAAATGAAATCTGTTTATTTTTAATAGAAACAGGGTTATTAATGTTATGCGACTGTGTTTCATAAGTCCCGGCTTCAAAGTTTATTGTCATAACTTCTGGTAACGTTGATGACCATGACTCTAGCCGTTTATTAACGCCTGTAGCCGTTTCGGAAGAGTTAATATCACTTACAACAGCATGATTATTTCTTGAAATTGAATCTGCACGTATTACGTCTACTAAACCATTGTAATTAACTAAGTAGAATTCATTTGATTCTGAACTGTATCTTAAATCTTCACAACTAGGCAGTGTAGTACTTGGAATAGGAGATATTAATGTTGCTAAAATATTCATACCTGAAACAGAAGGATTCGCTGATTCATAGACATATTTTTTACCTTCAGAATTGTTAACTACATTAACTGAATAAGATGAACTAGCTGTAGGTATTTGTTCACTACCGGAGTTGGTTAACTCTTTTTGAGAGTATGGACAGTACATGTATCTGTAACCCCATGAATTAAGGTTATTTACTGTTATATTATTAGGCAATGTCATATAACCAGCATCAGATATATCACCAACTGGGGCCAAATAAGTTTGTCCTTCTCCCAGAGGGAGTAGAGCAGACTTAATATTGTTTTTTATAGAAATAACTTGCGCCCTTTCTTCAGCAGAGGAGAGCACCTGTTCAGTTTGGGTGCTAATTGATAGCATATTCATGCTAACTGTAGTAATCAGTGCCATAGTTAATATGGCAAGTATAATAATAGTTATCATGAACGTTCCTTACATGTAATAGAATTTGATATTATAACTTGTGCTAGTTGATGGAGAGATGGTATCCGTAGAGTCGGAGCATGATAAAACTGATAATATCTTTTCTTGTTTGTATCTATCATTTAATTGTTGAAATGCCTTTACATCAACTGGTTTAGGTTCATTTACTTTAAGACAAACATATCTTTTTGTTGAGCCATTATAAGTTTCAGTGCCTATAGCGCTAACAGAGTAGCTTTCTGAGAGGTTATCTATATTAGAAAATGCAGGAATGATCTGATCAGGTGAGTTTGGCTCAAATTTAATAAGGTTTTTGTATGAAATTATACCCAGACCGATATTTGAAATCGCAGTCTCAATCTTGGAACTCTCTTTTTTTGCTAAGAAACCATCTTCATTTATAAAAGTGTTGCCTGCTGAAAAAACAACGACAATTAAAGCAATAGATATAACAGTAACAATTAAGCTAAACATTCATAAAACCTTAGAGATAATAATTAGAAATTATACTAAATGTAGAATTCTTTAGGTTAATCATTTTTAGATTAAAATCACTAAAAATAAAAAAAGCTGCTTTAAAGCAGCTTTTTTTGATCGTTACTTAACTCATTAGAAAGTGTAAGTAACTGTGTTGGTGCCAGCATCAGAAAGACAAGAGATTTGGCTGTTCGAAACCTTAATATCTTTTTCGATAACTTCACAGACATCCGCTGATTCTACAGTTGCAGTTACACCTGCTGCATCAGCTTGAAGAGTCCAGTGACCTAAAGGTGCCGATAAGTATTGAACAGAACCGTCTTCGCTACCGTCCAAGTCTGTCATGCCAGTTGGAATTGCACTTTTGTTATCTACTTTGTACATAGTAACAGCAGCTTGAATTTGCTGAGCTTCGTTAACGTATTTTGCAGCTTCACCTTTTGCAGTACCTTTGTTAAATGCGTCGCCACCGTAGTAAAGTGAAGCACCAGCAAGAACGATAACAAGAGCGATTGCAATGATTGAGATAATTAATGAAAACATTATATAAACCTTCTTAGATTAGTTATTTTATAGTTATTATCTTCAAGGGAGTACCCCTTGGCGATGTGTGTATATTAGTTAATAATTTTTTCTAAAGAAACTTGCAAAATTAAAAGTTTGGTATAGTTTTCATAATAATTTTAATAAACATAATAATAATTGTTGTGGTGTTAAAAAAAAAGGCTGCAATTAGCAGCCTTTTCATAAAAATTATTACTACTTAACTTTCGTAGCAGCAAGGTACATCACTTGACAATGTTTCTGAACAGAGAGGAACATATTCGCCGGTTTCACCAATTTCATGCGCTGTTCCATCAATAGATGTCACACCAGCTTGATCTGTTGGGAAACCTTCAACACGGTTTGCTTCAAGGCAAACGTTATCAGCAACACCCGGCAAAATAATTAAGTTGTCCTTTACACCCCAGCGAATAGTCTCTTCACCCGTTGATTCGTTTTGAAATGACGAGGGAATTACAGTTAGATAACCGCCGTCAACTAAGTCGTCCCACCCAAATTCCCCATCAGGGTTTTGGTTGTTAGGGTGTTCAACAAATCCTCGCTGATCTACTTGGTAAGCTACCAATGCACCTGCGATTTGAGCAGCTTCCGTTTTGTACTTTGCAACCTCACCCTTCACAGTACCTTTGTTAAAGCCATCACCGCCATAATATAAAGCTGCACCTGCTAGAACAATCACTAACGCAATTGCAATAACCGAAATAATTAATGAAAACACATAAACCTCCAGACAGATTTTTTATAATTCTAAATTTCATATAGTAGTTTTATAGAAACAACAAATGTTATTTTTATACATAGTAAAAATATAATAACTATAATCTTTAGTCTATTAATTAGCCTGACTCTAGTAAAAACTACTCACTAATATATAAAATCCAAGCCTTATTTAGGAAGTAGCGTGAAATTAGTCCAATATCTTTTTGTGAAGATATTAAGCAATGACTTCTTGTTCATCATGAAAATCAATGCACCTAAATACATTACAAAAAGAGATAAAAATGCTATAGCGATAACTACTGTGTTATCAATTAGCTTTATAGGATGCCCATTGTAAAGTTGAATGGCTGCATTTTTAATTTCTAAAGTAACACTATCAACATTCATCATTACTGATGTATTGTAAATAACCCAGTCTATATAGCTGTAATACGTAACAACTAAGCTGAATACTGATAAACCTAATAGAAATAAAGAAACAGCAACTGTTCTTCTAATTGTTTTTGGGTTCAATTTAATCATAATTTAAACTACTCTCAATTTCTCGCGCTTCATCTCGGCTCATTACTTTATGTTTGTAATTACCCTGTTCGTAATTTATACCTTTCTCTTTTTCCATTGCACTTGTGCTTGGTCTAGATAATTCTTTTGCAGATTCATCTGCAACATAATCTAATAAATCTCGTGTAGCTGACATTGATTCTTCATCTGCAAAGTTTCTTACATCTTCAGTTGCATTTGCAATGACATCTAATGACCTTCTGTTAGGATTGCTAAGTACATTATCAGGCAGATCCGAGTACTCGCCTTGTAAATGTAAATCCTTTGCTATGCCATTTAATATCAATTCTTTGAGCTCACCGTATTTACCTGATACAGATAATTCAATCAGCTTATCATTATTCTCTTGACCAAAAAGCTTAACTTTTTCCATAAATGAAATAGCGTTATCGTTAACCCAACTTTTTAATGGATCATGACCATCTGAGGTATTCAAATAATCTTTTAGCTCTTCAACCATAGTATCAAGCCTAACTAAACCATCATTGTTACGATCTTTAAATGTTGAAGCAAATAATTTTGTTAGAGATTTTATTAGCTTCGCAAAGGGTGAATCATCACTAAATTTATTTTCCATATGAAGACCTTATTTATTCTTATTTATAAACTCTGAGCACAGATAAGAATGTTTTCTTACATCTTCTGGAACATTCGTACCCACTGGAAGCTTTGCAATGATTGAATCTAGAAATTTTAGTTGGTTACTTGTTGGAGGTAAGTACTTTTTATAGTCATCAATAAACTTTTTGCATTTATTACGATCTTCTAAAATACCATCATCGAATTCGATATCGTCAGGTAAAGCTGCTGCTATATCTTTAACAAATTTAATTGTTCCTTCAGTAGGCGCATTACTACCACCTGACTGTTGTCTTTCACCAATATTTTCTTGGATAAAGGCATTTGCTAAGTATGGATCATTTAGGGTTCCGCGAGGTGCCTTGATACCTTTAATTTCCTCTAGTTTTTTAATTAAAGATTTCATTTTTGGAGTAACATTCTTACCCACTTGAGTAGATTTTTCCCCAAGATTACCTAAGAACTTATCATTCATATAGCGTATCATATCTTCAATTTTTTCGATTTGTTTAGATACGAAGTTATCACGCATTTGACAAGCTTTCTGATCATCTGTTTGAGATTCAATTTTATTTAAGTAGTCTTCCCAAAGTGCCGATGTCTCAGGAGTTGATAACCATTTTGGGACAAACTTTATTAAATCTATACCCTTTTGAGTGGCATGAAACTCTTCATCTTTACATAAGGCATATCGTCTTTTTAATACAGTTTCGATTGCTGAAGATCGCGTTGCTGGTCTACCAATACCCTCAGCATTAGCTAATAACTTCCTTAACTTTGGATCGGCAACATTCTTGCCAACCAATTCCAATTCTTTTGGTAAACTAACTGAATTATATCGTGATGGTGGTCTAGTTCTGCTTTTCTTTGTTTTAATAGCTTCAAGAGTACCTCTTTCATCTTTAGACATACGAGGAAGTACAGTCTCTTTAGATGAACTTTTCGGGAAAGCTTGGCGCCAGCCCTGTTTCAGGATAGTCCTACCCTTCGCTTTAAATACTGATTCAGTGTTACCTAGAATATCTCTTACTGGGACATTTATCTGAACAGATTGAACGGCAAACTCAGCTTGAGGGTAAAACAATTGGACGTATCGTTTGGCGATGGCTTCATAAGCAATTCTCATTTGGTCCGCAGTATGTAAGACACTCTTACCGCTTTTCTTTCTTGGAGATAAAGTTGATAATTTGGCAACAGACATTGGCTGTTGAGTGGGAATCATGCCGTAGTGTTCCATAGCCTTCGTTACAAAAGCTCTTGGTTTAAATGGCTGTTCATCCGAAAGCTTACCATCATGTAAATCTTTAACATAAGCAGCCTCTTTTGCTACAAATGGAAGAGATTGCAAATTGCCTAGAATTACATTTCGTTCTGCTGGATCATATAAATTTAGAGGCAATTCGGACTTGCTCGTTCTCGCATAACTGATCCATCCCTGCTCATATAAATCTTCTAGGATAACTTGAGTTAAGGTTGCATTGGTGCCACATAATTTACCAATTTCTTTCTGCGCATCTGTTAGTGAGTATGCATTTGGAGGACTTTCTTTCTCGATAGACTCATTATAAGAATACACATAAGATTCACTAGCTTTAGCCAGCAATGATTTTTTGTAATTCTCAACTATTTCTTTATCAGTAAACAAAGGTTTGTCTAAAGGGGTATTACCGTCTTTGACTTTTTGAGGTTCCCATGTAACTCCCGGAGGTTGATCAGAAATTAGGGTTTCTGTCACTTTTGGTGAAAAACTCGCATTGAATGACTCACCTTGAAAATTAAAGTCAGCACTTAATGTATAGTGATTTTTGGATACAAAGTTTTTAATCTCACTTTCTCTTTGTACTATCATTGACACAATTACTGTTTGTAATCTACCAACAGACATTACACCTTCAGAACCCTTACCCTGTCCCAAATATGAACCAAATTTTCCATATTTAGAGTAGAAGGTATAGGCTCTTACTAAATACTGATAAGCCCAATCCGAACGTCCTCTAGCTTCAGCTGCACGGTGCCAACCAATTGTGTCAAATTCACCTTTTAAGTTGGCCATTGCGGATGTAAGCGACTTTTTATCCAAACCAGCAGCGAGCCAAGCTCTTTTTATTTTTCCTTTAAAATTTGATTCTTTAATAATATTCCTACCGATTGCTTCCCCTTCTCTATCGGCATCTGTAGCAATGATAATTTCATCAACATACCTCAGTCTTTTTGTAATATTATTAAATAGAAATGATGCTTGAATTGGTTTCGGCAGAGAAGGGTTATCGATAAGACGTATTTTGAAGTCTCGAGGTATTGGGAGTAATTTAGTTGGTTCGTCGGACCATTTTAGTGTGGTATCAATTTCGTCAGGAGCGATTAGTGTATGAAGATGCCCACTTGCCCATACGCATTCTACAGGCTTGCCATTAAACGTACCTTCGAAACAGTTAGAACCCTTTGTCCAGCCCATTGCATCTGCTAGTTTTTCTGATTGGTCTCTTTTTTCATTAATTATTAGAGTTTTTTTCATATGATGACCTATCTAGTTAAAGTTGTAATTGATGAAGTTATCTTTTCTAGGTATTTATCATGATACTTTGGCGTTTTAGAGTGGTAATTACCTATCCCTTTCCAAATATCATCGACTTCATTAATTCGTTTACTTAAAATCCAAGTGCCAAGAGTGATATTCAAACACGGCCTACATGCAATATCTTTAATTGTAGCTTCAGGATATTGTTCCTTGATGCTACTCATGTGTATTGTGTTAATTTGCATAGGGCCTAAGTCGTAACTTCCATTACTGTTTTTAGATACTGTACACATTTTACCGCCTTCCACATCTAAAATGGCCTTGATAGCAAGCTCAGGAACACCAAAGTGCTGGCTATTAAACTTTACACAGTTCTCAATAATTTCGACGGGGGTAGGTTCCGGGTTAGGAATGTCTGGCGGAAGTTCAATCATAGACCTATCAAATATCTTAATACATGTTATAATAACCGGACATAATAAGGTTTTTATATCTTAGAGCAATCAATACAGTGATTATATGAGTAATAACACACAAAAATCGTTAGATGATCTTTTAAAGGGTAAGAACCCTGAACAATGTGAAGCCATTAAGAATGTCACAGGCCCGATGCTTATTACCGCCAGTGCTGGTTCAGGTAAAACAACCGTTCTAATAAACAGGATTGGACATCTCCTCCTACTCGATGTTAATCCAACTAGTATTTTTGTAATTACATTCACAAATAAAGCAGCAAACGAAATTAAAGACAGGCTCCGTGATGAAATTGGTGAAAAAGCCGATTATGTAAATATCGGTACTTTCCACTCTATGTTCCGAGAACATATCTTGATGAAGTATAGTGATCATCATTTTTTCACTGATATTGGCCTTGATATGTCATCAGTTGTAATTCTTGACGACAAAGATTCTGATAAGATTTATAAAGATGCTTATGACATTTTACCTCTTCGTATCAGAGAAAAGATTGATGATGGACGATTAACAATGTCCACTCTCCATAACAATATTTCACTTGGCAAAGCGAATGGTTACGATGTAGAAGACTATATTCAAACATTTAATACCCAAGACGGCGACTTTGAGGAAAAAGAAGCGACAGCGCTACTCTGGAAGAATTATCGCGACCTTTGCTATGAGCAGAATCAAATAGACTTCGATGATATGCTGGTACTTTCTCATAAGTTCCTACATAATCATCCTGAAGTAGCAACCGAGTTAGGTTCAAGATTTAAGTTTGTCATGGTTGATGAGTATCAGGATACGTCGAGAGTACAGATGTATATCACTGATGCTATAGCGATGGTACACAACAATATTTGTGTTGTAGGTGACGAAAAGCAATCTATTTATGGATGGCGCGGTTCAGATATTACCGTAATACTTGATTTCAAAAAACGATACGAAAATGTTCAGATACTTTCAATGTTTCGTAATTATCGTTCAGAAAGGAACATTATTAACGTTGCTAATGCTGTAGCTGACGCAATGACAGAGCGATTGACTGATGGGCAACTATTAGTTCCTGAAACAAAGCAAGATACATCACCTTTAAAATATGTAACTTTCCCCGATGTTGAAACTGAAGCAGCGTACATTACAAAAGCTATTAAACGCGACATACAAAAAGGTATACCCGGCAGTGAAATTGCAATCATTTATCGCAATAAAAATATTAAGAATGAGCTAGAAAAGAACCTTGTTTCTGAGCAAGTACCATACACGTTGATCGGCGATACGTCATTTTTCCAAAGAAAAGAAGTTAAAGACGCTGTATCCATGATTAGATTCATATTTCAACCTTGGGACTCTCAAGCTGGTCTTAGATTTCTTGATGCAACAAGCTTCGGCGTAAGTTCTGCTTCTGCCAGAAAAGCAATGAAATCAGATAAATTGCCAGTATTCCAGTATTTGATAAAAAAATCTGAAGAGATGAGAGGTAATGGAACTCCAACAAAAGTTGCTGAAAAAACAAAAGCATTAATTGATGTCATTAACCGGCTTAAATCAGCACAGGAACTGGGCGCTAGTCATGAAGTTTTAGGTGAGTACTTAAGTAACTTCTGGGACCTTTACCTTAAAGGAAAACATCAAGTCGCTGCAAAGAAAAGCACAAGTAATGAGGCCCAGAGCGGGTACGAATCCAAATTATTGAATGTAGAAGAAGTCATCAAGCAATTTGTTATTCAATATGCACAGTCATACGACATAAAAAAAACGATTGATGAAATGACATTACGAATTTCAAATATCCCAGAGCTTGATAGTGAGCGGGATAAGAAAATTCAGTTACTAACAATACATGCTAGTAAAGGTCTTGAGTTTGACACGTTATATTTCATGGGCGTGGATAATGAATCTTTCTTAGGGACCGCTAAAAATGTGGACAAAAGCGAGCAAGAGGAATCTAGACGCTTATTTTATGTCGGCATTACTCGTGGCAAAAATAAAGTCGTTTTCACTAAACCTCAGCAGCGTATGCAATTTGGTGAGACTCTATCTTTAACAGAGCTTTCATTCATCAATGAAATTAGGGAGCGACAAATAGAAAACGGGATCCCTTTAGTTGAAGAAATTGAAATAGCTGAATCTGTGTTAAAAGATAAGTATCGCAATAATCACTATAATTATCGTGGCAATTACGCTAATAGTAGGTGAACTACCCAGCGACATCGCTTCGCTCTGATCACAGGGTTTTCTCGACGATTTTCGATAAATGGCTACGTCGATGGTTATGACAGTGGCGTTGAATACATGCAAGCTAAAGTGGATAAGGCAGAAGAAGACAAGCTTGCCTTAGAAAGTGAACTCAATGATAAAGAAAATCAACTTGAACTTTTAAATGAGATTAATTCTAATTTAAGTAGTGCAGTTGATACAATGGCTTCATGCGCAGGTAAAGCCCTTCAGGCTGCAAAAGGACATTAAAATATTGAGTGACTTGGTTGGCAGTACTTAGCAACCAAGTCACACAATAATCTAACTGGGTTCAAAGCTTGTAGCTTCTTTACCTTTAGACATTAAACCTTTAAAAAATTCCTTGATTGACTCCATAAACTTCTTAATAGCTTCTTGAGCTTTTGTTGCTGCTTCTAAAGCCGCACCCTTGAACTCTTTATCTGAAGCTTTTCTATCGGGCAGCTCTTTTACTCGGTCTAATTCTTCAGACATTTTTGATGCTTGCTTATGAAGTTCAATACGTTCCTTTTTAGGTAGAGATTCATTTTCAGCAACCTCAGCCCCGTTCTGAAGGTTTTTATTTACCTTTTCGATAATTTCCATAGTCTCTTTCTGGATCTCAGCACGTTCTTTAGGAGTCGCTTTCTCGCCATCTTCATACTTTCCTGAAATAAGAATGTTTAAATTATCATTAAGAACAAAGTGATCATGTTTCATTTCTTCAAGAACAACTTTCGCTTCATTTCTAGCGATCTCAGCTGCCGGTTTAGTTACGTTCTTTGCAAATTCGCGCTCTTCTTTCCTAATAGCGCTCGAAAAGCGATGACGCTCTAATGCTCTCGCAGCTGCACTAAAGCCCTTAGAAAGCAAACTAGGACCCTTTACAACCCCATTTCCATTCTGAACAAGCTCATCGTTTTCGGGATCTTTATTATGCTCAGGCGAATTCTTTCGGTTCTGATACTGCTGAGTTAATTTAACTACTTCGTCTCTTGTAAGGTTTCGACCAGTGGCTTTTTCAAAACGATTCTTTACGGATTGGTAGTGTGTTGGATTTTCATCAAAGATCTTTTCAATTGACTCTTTATCCATTAGCTTATTACTTAAATCGCCTTTATCTGAAGCCGGAGATTTAGTCGAGGGATCTGACATGGTGTTGTCAGAGCTTGCAGCTTTTTTAGCGGGATCTAACCGACCTAGTTCTTTTTCAACACTTTCAGTTAAGAACTGCTCTGCGCCCTCTACTTTAGTGTGAATCGCAAGAGCTTTAATTTCATCACCAGAAAGGCCTTGAGTTTCAAGCTTTGCATCAGTAATGCGCTTAATAAAGTCATGAGTAACAAGAATTTCGAAATCTTCTTTAGCAATCTCAAATAATTTTGATGATGCTGCTGAGCCCGTCATAGAAACGTGTTGGCCATCAGGAACAAACTCTTTTAAGAATGTCATGATGATTTTATCAGCCTGTTTACGTTGATTTTCACGCGCTTCTTTGGCAACTTGAGCAGCTTTATCTTGTTCTACTTCTTCACTCATTATAAAATACCTTTAAATAGTTCAATGATGTAATTATATCATATTCATAGCTAAATTTTCTTAACTAACCTTACTGCGAGCAACCTCTCTCGCTCTAACATGCGCTTATAACGTTCAAGCTCCGTATAAGCTTTAAATGCCTTTGCTATAAGTTTTTCTCTAGATACTTGCTCAGGAAGGTAATTATTACCACTAACCTTTCTGAGGTATTCTTTGTTTGCATAATACTCACCGGTTAATGTAATTTCGGATAGTTTTGAAGGAGCCCCTTCAGTTGTGGAAAGTTTTTCTTCAGCCTGACGTCTAAAGATCATATATGGCATCGCTTTTATTATGCTACTATGAGCTTTCAAAGCTGAGTCCCGATATGTATAGCTAGGAGGTGTCTTGTTTGACATTTGAGCTTTGAGCATAAGCTTGATGTAATCAAGTGATTCGTTGAATTGTTCCTCATCTAATTCTGTATTATCTGGGTGCATAAGCATTTGGATATGGCTGTATAAGTCACCTCCCCTCTCTTGCCCGACTTCACTTTGCAAGTCTGAAATTACAGACTTAGGTATTGAGGGATCATTGATGGAGCCATCTAAAATACCAAACAAGTGTGCCATAACTTGCTTTTCACCTGCGGTCCTTCCTAATTTAGAACGGATCCTAGATTTTAGAGACTCTATTTTACTATTCACATCTTTAACATTCTGCGCCACTTCAAGTGCTAACTGTTCATTTTTAGCTTGTGTATCCGGCGATGGCTGGCCTAAATTAACTCCATCAGATGAGCTTTCATAAGCTGACAGAGATTTTTCATCCTCTAGTGCTCTATCAGACTTAATTTTATTGTCTGCAAAGCTTTCGTCACATGCGACATTTTTTCTATAAAATGCATATGCGGCCATTGCAGAGTCTATAAGATCAGAATCAGAGCTAGCAGCGGCATCTACTACTGTGCCAGTATTGCATCCCGGTATATCACTAGGGGCCATTTCCAAAGAGACTTTATGATTCATTGAACTTGTCTTCAAATCTTGATCACTTTTGATTTTGGCCGAATTAGATTTCCCTGAGCTATCTAACATTGTTTTCGCTTGGCTTTTAACCAAATCTTGCAAAGCTTCAAAGTCTTGGAGTTCCTGCATGCGAGATTCAATAATCTCCATATTCAGCGCAATATTCTCACCTAGTCCTAACGGATCAAATACTGGCCCACCAGTAAACCACCATGATGCATTTGCATTGAAACTACAAAATGAAACAGTGACTAATGTAGCTAATATCTTTTTTTTACATTTTCTTAAATACAGCATCACTTACACCCCAATACCGTGAAAAGTTGTCTCTGATGTTATTCTCTAATGACTTCCAATCTATATCCACAATAAAATACTTATCATAAACGTATTCACACTCTTTAGTTATCATTTCAAAGAATAGATCGGTATTTATCAGATTGTTATTGTCCTTAAGGTAACGTTGCTTTTCATCGTTACTTTTGTTTTTGAATGATTTTACTTCTATTTCGCAAAACTCAAGCCATCTTTCGTACAACCTCTCTGAAACAATTAGCTTAACCATTTCTTTTGGGAACAGCTTTCTGTGATTCCAATACAAAGATATTTTCAAGTCTAGAGTTGCTGAAATATGAGAATCAATCTTATCGAAGAGAGCTTTCTTTTCTTGTGGAAAGTCGTTATATCCGCCATCCATTTGACTAACTGATGCAAAAATATCTTTGTTCTCAAAGCTATGTCTTTTTATGTTTGATTCAATTAATTCATCAAGATACGCTTCAGTTCTCTGCATGCAGAAGCGAGCGATAATTGGCAGTATCACCGTAAATACAACTGCATTACTGACATTCGAGCTTTGCTTATTCCATTTCGTTGCAACATCTCTCGCCATACTTACAATCATCAAAACGAACTTTTGCAAGTCGGTCTTATGCTGTTTAGTAGCTTTCTTTATGAATGATTCATAGTAAAGCGCATAAGGTAATATCGCGCTTTTTAATTGAAGAGATATATCATTAGTGCTTAATTCATCTTCTAATAAGATTGAGTCGTTATCACTCATGCTCGCGAGTTCTCTAAGTACTTCATTGCCAGTATCTTTTAATAACTGGTTAAATGAAGCGCCGCCTTCACGTGCGCTACTTTCTATGTATGAAACCTGTCTAAGAAGAATATTGAAATAATAGAGATCATTTAAATCGCTCTTATCAAAACCTATATACTCAGCTATTAAGTTCGCTGTTTCATTATTCGTGTCGATAATATCTTTAATTGAAGTAAAATCACATGGTTTAGCAAGACGACCATAGAAGTTGTATTCCATGATTTGAAGAGATGAAATAAAATTAAATAAGTCTTTTTTGTTATTGGCTTCATTAGTGTTTCCGCCAAGAAAAACTTTTTCAAACTCTTCATCGTTATCTAGCTCACCAACTTCATTCTCAATATTGGTATTAAGCCATTCAAAGTCGTCATCCCAATCATTTTTTTCGTCACTGACAGACATATTATCACCGAAATTTGTTATGGCTGAATATCGAGCTCAGTACGAGTCAACTCAAGCGTTTTCTTATGCGCTTTAGCAAGTCTAGATAACCTATCTTCCCACATGCTTGCCACTAGGCCCACATCTGGTTCTAATGGTCTCAGGTACTCATCATTTTCCATATGATGGTACATACCAAGTTGTTCTCTTAATTGATAACCTTCTGGATGTGAGTTAAGTGATTCCTTAAGAGAGTATCTTACCAACCTCTTTAAAATTGATGACTCCAACTCAACAGGAAACAAAGTATAGCCATACTTTGATTTGATAGCCGGTTCAGGTTCTTCGAGTGAAAAACCAGAAGCGTTGTCTTTATCGAGTTTATAGAGAACGTCGAAACAAGGCGCCTTAAAAATAAATTCTGAGACTTCATTTGCCTTTAAAACAAACTTTGGTAGCCATAAAGACTCATTGGCCATTGTAAAAAGAGTTACATCTTTAATAACATCACCATTTTCATCGAGAACTGGTGAGTCTTTGATTCCTAAACGTTCCATTTCTTCTCTAAATAGAGCTTTTGGTGACATATATATCTCACTTTTATATCTTATCGTTTTTACAGTTTCATCATTTTTTATATCATGTATTAACGATAGAAAATGTAATTTGGCTAATTATACTATGGCGAGCAAAACTAACAAATACGTATTTGAATTTTTACGAGAAATCTCACCGTCTCTTGTAGCGTTGAACAGAAAAAGTAAACTGAAATACACTTTTTTAGCGTCACCTTATCTATCATCGAGTATGGCGGTTGATGTTTTTAATGATCGACTTCACCTTGGTGTGCCGGAACATATATTCAATTCGATGTATAAGTTAAGAATTTTCTCTTTATCATATATAAAGGGAAAGTCATCAATATTCATTGTTTTTGAAGTAGAGACTTTTGGGAATGAAAAGACTCACCCCTTTGCATTGAGATTTTATATTAGAAATGAATTGATAGACATCATAGACAAATACCAAAAGATTGATATTGTAAAAATGAATGTAGATGGAACATTCTCGAAGCGAAAAGGTTCATCTTTTACGATATTAACAAGAGAAGTCGAGGAACTAGAATGGGAAGATTAATATCATTAGCACTAACCGCAACATTAATGATTACAATACCTGCAAAAGCGAATGAAAGCGTTGCTAATTTGCAAGAAAGAATGAAAATATCAGACCGTAAAATGGGGGATTTTGTATCGAAATCTTATAAAACATTTCAGGACCGGCAGGATGTAAAGCTTTGTTTCCCGTTGCTGAAGTCTGGTGATAAATACGGATTAAATGCTTTATATACCGTTTTACTCTATAATTTTGTTTCAGATGCAGCATATAAATACAAGAATGAAAAGTCGTTAAAAATGTATTCATACAAAAAAGAGATAGCTGCCGACTATGTTTCTGCAATTAACTATTGCACTTTACAAAGTAGCCGTTAGACTAAACTTATGCAAAATGAACACCTTCTCCGAATCATATCTGATATAAAGGCCATGGGCTTCACTGAGCCTGAGGACATATTGCTATACCTTCCAATTAAATACCACGACTTCACTGAGACTGTTGAGCGCATGCGCGATGGCATCGGTCGAGAGGATACTGTGTTTATGCGATTGAGAACCAAAGCTAACCCGGACATTACTGCGCCTAATCGCCAAAACAAAGTAGGTCGAGCAACCATTAAAGTAACAGACGGCTTTGAAACCGGTATCATCAATGTTTTTGGGGCTACGTTTGATTGGCAGGATGTTGTTGCAGGGCAAGATATTTATGTTACAGGTAAAGTTACTGAATGGAACGGCATACCTAACATTAAAAGCGCTAAACTAGTTCCATTCTCAAAAGTAAACTCAGTAATGGCCCAATACAAAGCCAAGTCAGCGATTATTGACAACAAAAAAAGAGAGTTCAGTTCTGAATATATCTGTCGATGCATTAGTATTGCATTTGAATCATTAATTAATAAAGCGGTAATGAAAGTCTGCAACTTCTCTGAAACACCTGAAGGTGACTTATTACAAAAGCTTAATAACAACTTTTGTAGCATCAGGGATCTTATTAGAGCGCTTCATTTCCCAGCTTCACTAAATGAAGTTGATAGCGCTACAGAAACGATTAGGAAGATACATGGCTATAAAATATTAAACGATGTCGCAACTGTTAGGTCTGAATATAGTGAAAAGTCACAGATAGATTTACCTATTTCACTTGTTTCTGAATTAATTAAAGTGGTCCCTTTTACTCTTAGTGAAGAACAAAAAAGAGCCATTTGGCATGTGATCCAATCTTTCAATAGACCTGTTGTGACACAACACTTAATATCTGGCGATGTAGGATGTGGTAAAACAATTGTTTACGGCATTATAGCAGCCGCTTCTTACCTTCAAGGAAAGCAGGTTACCGTTTTATTGCCAAACCTCCCTTTAGCCGCCCAAGTAGCTAAAGAGTTAAAAGATACGTGGCCACAAATTGATCTTGAGTTAATTCAAGAAGGCGCTAAGTATGAATATGATAATAAAAACAAAAAAATTATCGTTGGAACTACAGCAATCTTAGGTTGGGCAAAGAGAAATAAAGAGTTCTCAACAGATGTATTTATTGTTGATGAACAGCAAAAAGTTGGCACTAAGCAAAAGAATGCATTAATTAAAGACCACACAAATATCATTGAGGCTACGGCTACAGCATTACCTAGAACGACTATGCTTGCCCTTACAGGAGCCTACACTATTTCCAAGATAGAAACACCACCTGTAAAAAAAGATATTGATTCAATGATCATTTATAGAGAAGATAAAGCTTCTTTGTTTAATATGGTAAAGCAGACTGTTGCAAATGGTAATCAGGTAGCTATCCTGTATCCACTAAAAGGCGAATCATCATCAATAACATTACACATACAAACTCTTGGAATTGTGCAATTTAAAATCAAATTTCTTAAAAACTATATTGAATATATAAAAAGAATTAACCTACAAGGTGAAGATGGCATCATAACTATCTCAGCGAAAAAGTATTTTGCAAAAAATAGCAATCACCTTAATTACCCTGTAACGAGTATTGATTTTAGTCGCGATGTTCTTTCAACGAATGTTGTTGAGGCGTTCAATTTACAAAATATCATAATAAAGATTGAAGATAGAATTACTGATGTAACACGCGCTAAGGACTCATGGGAAGAACATTTTCCTAATCAAACAGTAATGATGCACGGTGGCCTTAAAGATGAAGAAAAGCTTGAAGCAGTGGAACTTGCGAAACACAATAAAAAGCCAATAATTATCTCTTCATCAATGATTGAAATAGGTTTAACTTTTCCTAAATTAACTTTATTGATTGTTATAGACCCACAAAACATGGGTGTCAGCACTCTTCATCAAATCAGGGGAAGATTGGTTCGTCATGGAGGTAAAGGAAACTTCTATATGTTTCTTAATAAATTCAAGAATGATGTAAGTGAAGAGGAAATTCAAAGACTGCAACTTCTTGAAAGGTTCAACAAAGGTTCTGACCTTGCAGAACATGATATGTTAATTCGGGGATTTGGTGACATATCTAAAGTTGGCATCTCGCAATCTGGTATGAGTAAATCTGTATTTATTGGTACTAAAATCCTACCAGAAGATTTATTAAGTGTTGTAAATTAACTTAATATGAATTGGTATTATAATAAGTCATAAATATTTAAAATTTTCGCCAAGTATTGAGATTCGTGTCAATTTCACTGTGAATAGATACAGCTGTTCGGAATCTGAACTATTTTATTGACTTTTAAATAATACTTGGTATATTAATAAACATACAGCAAGCGCTGAATAAACACATAAGACATCTAGTAACAACAACAACTAAGATATAGAGGACATTCCTCATGAGTATTGACACTACCAATGTTGATAGCTTAACTCATGTTAAGCCTGAAGAAATCAATAAATTAAAAAGAAGTGTATTTAACAAACATAAATCAATTTTATCTGTTAGACATGAACTAGCAAATCTTGCTGTTATTGGAAAGTATGATGAAAATGACTTCTATGCGACTTTAAGTTTAGACGGTGATTCTCAAGAAATTCGAGATGTAATTTCTGTACTTGAGAAACGATTTAATGCTGCCTCAGACTTGGAAGCACTTCTTTCTAGAAAATCTAGACTGGTCAAACTCAAAAACAAGCCAAACTATAAGCTTACTAGAATTCAAGAAGAAGCTCTTGATGACGTAATGACTAAAATCTCAGAAGCAAGTAAAGTACTTAGCTCTCTACCTGATGCAGGTTGTACCGAAGAAGAGTGGAAAGAGCTAGATGTCAAGCGTATAGGAAAGCCACCTCGAGCGTTAGAGCAAGACCTTATCCGTGAAAAACTAGATATGGATAATGCACTAGGTGAGTTAAATCGTATTGAAATCCACCTTGGAATGCAGCCTAGTAACATTTCTTCTCTTAGTAAAGAAGAGAGTACGTTTAGCTTAAATGCAGGCCGCAGGTCTCTTCCCCCTTCTGTTCAGGAAGTGGAAGACTTAGATCAAGAGTACAGACGTATTCAGGGACTTTATCGTCAAGACGAAGCGAAACCAGAATCAGCTTTCGTAAGTGGAAAAGTTGGACGTAAGTCAAAATCTAAGCAGGAAAGGCTAGAAGCCTATCAAGATAGACTTGATTCTCTTAATAACGAAATCGCAAAGAAAGAAGCAGGCCTCAAGGGTGTTGATTTAATTGAGCGCAAAAAGAAAGTTATTGAAAGAGAAAAGCGATATGCTAAATCTGAATCACGCAAAGCTGATTACAACAGATTTACCCATATTGCGAAGAGTCTGAAAGAATTACAAATGAGCATGCAGGATGAACTGAATTCAGGTTCAATGAACGAAAATGAAGTTCATGACTACACAATTTCTGCCCTTAATTCAATCATGGAAGGTGATTTGTTTGAGAGAAAAGTGATCGAATCTCAACCAAACAATTCTCTTGATGAGCAAGCAAATATTGATGACATCATGAGCAAGGTTCTATCTGCGATGGATATTTAAGGGGGGGGCTCCCCCCCCCTCTTAAACACTAGTGTTCATGCTAAGAATAGAGTATTGCCCTCTTTTCTTTTTTATCACTAATGGTGATTTCAATAGAAACTTGCTTAAAGAATGCTTCATGTCCGGGCGTTCACTAAGCAAGTTTTCTCTGATATGTGATACAGAAGATGTTCCGTTTTTTAATTTTAGATGATTGATCATAAAGACATCTATATCTGTTTGCTTGTAGGTATCAGCCATACAAGATTTCACATGACCATTCTCTTCTTTAGCTATGCCGTTAATTTCGGCTAACTCTATAACGATATCAATTGGAGGAACAACTGCGTAATACTCAAAGTCATCATCCATAGTCTTTATTTTTCTGTTTTCAAATGCTGCCTTTTTTTCAACTAAATTTTCATTTTCTATCGACCTTAACAGCGCTTCTGACAGCACATCCTTTGGGAGAGCTTTATAAAAGCTAAATATCTTTTTTAGTTTATTTAACATTCGATTTGGTATTGTATCAACAAAATAGTAGTGTTCATTTGAAAGTGTTCGTATGTTCGACATGGCCATTAAAATGCTTTTTAGTCGGCTACGATCTGTAGTAATAAGTTTGAATCGACTCTCCACTTCTATTAACGAAACAGTACCATTATGCGTTGCTCTTCTTAAGGCCCAACTTTGAATACATGAAACCATATCTTCATTACTTGGAGATTCAAAGCAACCAAGCTGATTAACGTAAGATAGTTTTAGAAGCTTATCTAATTTTGAATAAATGTTAAACAAAGATAAAATCGAATCATTAGCAATATATCCTTTAGACTTAAAATACTGATTAGCATACGATAATGATACCGGTGTTAATTCATTGAGTTCATAAATTAGCTTATGAAGTTCTTCTCTAAGTTCACTATTTTTATTTACAATATTGCAAATACGCATCATGTTTTGTCGAGCCGCTTCAGTTGAAATGCCAAGTGTCTGAGCTATTTCACCTATCTTTGCAGGAGTATCAGTTGAGTTCATTGGAAAGCAAGATTTTAGAATGAAATTATGTTTTTCCCTATCATACCTTCGATTCGAGTGTTCACCTTTTGTGATATAATCGAATAATTTAATATCTATATGATGCATAACATAAACCTCTTATCTTATAATATATTTCTACTCTGCGTAGTTAGCTGAAATATACAACTGAGGGAGATCTTAGACAAGCAATGAGAGAAAAAGATTATAGAAAGCTAAAAGGCACTTGGAAACAAATGTTTGACCTCACTTGTGCTAAAAAAGATAATAATGGTGACCTGAATGAGTTCAAACTTGAGTTCAATCAAAATCTTCTTAATGCGACATTAAAAGATCAAAAACAGAAGATTTCTAGAGGGATGTCATCGATGTCTGAACTTGCTAATGAAATTTTCATTCAAACTGAAAGGTCGTATTATTCTAATAACACTGATGAGTTTGACTTTGATAGGGTTCTCGATTGTGTTAATCAAGCTGATTACATACACTTTAACCATAGTAAGGAAGTGGGCAAGCGAAATGAATTTTTCATAATAATTAAGTTAATTTGCCCAGCAATTAGATTGTCTAGTTCGGAAAAAGAATTTGTTCAGGTAAACATGAATACTTCAATCGATACTGAAATATCAACTATGACACTCTCGGTAGCAACATTACCGATTATTAAAAAGGTCATTGACCATGAAAAATTAGAACTCTGGACTAAAGATGTTGTAGTGTCACATCTAATCGAGTGTTATAAAAGGTTTAATCCCGACTACGAACCAGAGAAACTGGACTGGAAATCCAAACTTGAAAAGTTCAAAAGAAACTTTTATGCTCGACAATTAATATAATTGGCGTGTACGCTCCATACACGCCAATTTTAGGGGTTTTTAAGTCAATGCCATACCCATAGTTGCAGCAGCCCTCTTTAATGCCTTATCTAAGCTCTTGAGTTCTTCATGAAGCAAATCTTCATCAACTTCATCCATATTTATACCCACATCTTTTGTAACACCGTTTTCGGTATTAAATATGAACTCAATAGCATCATCTGTTTCACATATAGCACGAATATTTTCAATCGACTGTTCACTAAGTAAGCGACCATTTCTTATCCGCATAGGTGCTTCATCTGGTTTTGAAGTGTTGTTTACTAACAGCTTGTATGCGCCAATACTCATCGAAGAAAGTTCATTTTTCAACTTCTGCTTTTTAATTGGATTTTCAAGGTCAATATTTATAATGACTTCTTTTGTTAACCGTTGTCTTAACTGGCTAATATCATCACACTCATAAACATTTATATATTTTCTTTCTGATTGTGGATTATAGCTTATGCCTACTTTAAAACATAATACATTATCTTTTTCTAAAAGATGATGAACGGTACTATAAAGCCTATTTTGAAGTCTTAACTTTACTTGCGATGTGCCATCATCAACAGTTATCTGAGCGCTATGCCCTTTTTTATTGTGTGAAACCACAATATCAGTAACAGCTCCAATTATCGTGTGAGCATTACCTTGACCGCCATTTTTTTTATTTTCAAGAATTGTGTTTCCATCAATTTCATTAAAGTCTGAAAGTTTAGAGGCACCTATTGCACTGACTTCATTTTCATATGGCTTCATAGGGTGTGATGAAAGGTAAAATCCTAAACGTTTACGTTCTTCAATGATCAGCTCGCTAGGTGTTATTGGCGGCGATAGTTTAGTAGGCTCATTACCACTTACTAACTGTTCCCATTTTTCCATGTACATTTTTATATTCGCTTCAGCTTCTAAGAATGCCATTTGTGGATTGCTGTTGGCCTTCAATACATTTTTCTTGCGATCTTCTTTATATGATTTGAATAAATCATTAGCTGCAATAAAAACTCTATGAAGAAATTCTCTAGGAGTGCCTAAGTTATCAAATGCTCCAGAATATATAAGCGCTTGTGTAACGGTCTTTGTAGGGTTTACTCTGATCATGAAATCAAACATGTCTTTAAATGGGCCATCTTCGTTTCTTGAGCGAATAATGTTCTCTTGAACTGATTCACCCACACCCTTTATTGCATCAAGACCAAATAAAATTTGATTATCATTAAGTATAGAGAATTTTGTGTCAGATTTATTGATGTCAGGACTAACAACGTTTACGCCATTTGCTTTGGCATCATTAATATCGCCAACTAATTTTTCGACTTTGCCAGAATCATGTGACATTACACTCGTAAAAAACTCAACAGTATGATGAGATTTTAAGTATGCAGTTATCACTGAAATTAATGCATATGCAGCACTATGGCTTTTATTAAATCCATAACCTGCGAAAGTTTCCATAAGGTTAAATACTTTACCTGCATGGTCTGCGTCCAGTCCATTTTTTACAGAACCTTCAACAAACATTTTTCGTTGTTTGGCCATTTCCTCAGGTAGCTTCTTACCCATAGCTTTGCGTAATAAATCCGCTTGACCAAGGCTGTATCCACCCATTACTTGTGCAGCTTTCATTACCTGTTCTTGATAAACAAAAACACCATATGTAACGTCTAGAACAGGTTCTAGAAGAGGATCAGGGTAATGAACCTCTTCGATACCTTTTTTACAGTTAATGTAAGTATCAACCATTCCAGAATCTAAAGGTCCCGGTCTGAACAAAGCAACTAACGCAATCACCTCTTCGAAGTTACTTGGTTCTAATCTTTTAATTAGGCTTTTCATACCAGCAGATTCTAGTTGAAATACACCTGTAGTATTCGCATCTAAAATTACTTTATAAGTGTCTGGATCATCGATTGGGATATCATAAATTGTAAAGTCCGGGTAACCCCTTCCTCGAGCTAATTTAATTGCATCCTGTACGACTGTCATCGTTTTTAGACCTAAAAAGTCAAACTTTACTAGTCCGACAGATTCAACGTCATTTTTGTCGAATTGTGATACTGGAGGTGAATCTGCCGATTCTTTATATATAGGCGAGAAATCATATATTGTCGATGGAGAGATAAGTACGCCACCTGCGTGTTTGCCGACTTGTCTCACTGTCCCTTCTAGCTTTAAAGCGTGTTTCATTACTTCAGCTACTTGGGGATCATCATCCATTCTCATACGAAGTGCTGGTACTTGGTCAATTGCTTCTTGAAGCTTTATGCCCGGTTTATTTGGTATTAGCTTTGATAAACTATCACCAAACATATAAGGGTGATCTAAAGCCCTAGCAACATCTTTAATAACCATTTTTGCTGCCATGGTCCCGAAAGTTACAATTTGAGATACCGCATCTTTGCCATAAAGTTCTGCCACGTGCTGAATAACTCGTTCTCGGCCATGCGTACAAAAATCTATATCAAAATCAGGCATTGAGACACGTTCAGGATTCAGAAATCGTTCAAAAATAAGACCAAATTCAATAGGATCTAAATCTGTAATTTGTAGCGCGTAAGCAACTAGTGAACCGGCACCAGATCCCCTACCCGGCCCTACCGGAATATCATTTTCTTTACACCATTGCACGAATTCCATCACGATTAAAAAGTAACCCGGAAATCCCATATTATTGATCTGAGTTAACTCATACTCTAATCGCTCTTCATACTCAGGTGCTTTTTGCTTGCGTAAGGTATCATCTGGGAATAATTGTTTTAATCTAGTTTCCAAACCTGTTCTTGCTTTTTCCACCAAATAAGTACTTGCAACATGCCCATCGGCAACTGGAAAGTCCGGCAAGTATTCCTTACCTAGCTCAATCTCAACATTACAGCTACGTGCGATATAATCTGTATTAGAGATCGCAGAAGGTATGTCAGCAAATAAACTCTCCATTTGTTCGGATGTTTTTAAATATTGCTCTGGAGAATATTTATTAGAGTTTTGCCTTAAGTAAAATAACTTATTGCCTTCAGCTATCGCTTCACGAATTTCATGTGTCTCATAATCCTCCTTATGGAGGAATCTTACGTTATTTGTGGCTACTACAGGGATATCTTTTGCTGATGCTATCTTAACAGCACTTTCAATGTATTGATTTTCATAATCAAACCCAAGCCTTTGTAGTTCTATAAAGTACCCTGCACTAAATATAGAGTTACACTCATCTACATAACTCAGAGCTTTACGGTCTTTTTCAAGTATTAATTGTTGTAAAAGGCTATTATTACCACCTGACAATGCAAATAAATCGCCACTATATTTTCTCAATTCTTCCCACGGAACTGTAGGTTCAGAATCTTTATGTTCTTTACCTTCAAAACCAATAGATATTAATTTCATCAGATTCTTATAACCTGAATTTGATTTTGACAACAAGACTAAAGTATCTTGGCCATATGGAGTAGTAACATTAATCTCACTACCAATTATTGGTTTCTTAGAGCTTTTCCTGCTACCAGAATAGAATTTGATAGCTCCAAACAAGTTGTTGTCATCAGTTATGGCAAAACATTTGTGCTCTTTACTTTCTGTTAAATGTTTAACGTTAAGTATGCTATCGTTTAATGAGTAGTCGGTGTGTAGACGTAGATGAATAAAAGACATAATAAACCTTAATATGTTATCTATTAATTATTATATCATCTATTATCTTTTTTGGAAGGCTAACTTGCTGTTGACATCCTAAATCTATTACGTTTAAATTGAATTTCTAATATGAGGTTTATAATGATCAGCAACATTCAACTTTCTCTTTTTTCAGCAGCTTTACATGATGAGTCTGCTCTTTGTACTTTATTTCAAAAATGTAGTAGCAATGCTTTCAACGGCGAATCTAAAACTGTATTTAATGTTTTAAGAGCTTATTTTGATAACAATAAGACTATTGACACCAACCTATTTATCTATGAATGTGAGAATGCAGGCATAAATAGCCAACTAGCAGTTGATATTGTTAATGCACGATATAACTTAGATAATATCGACGATTACATTAATAAGGTATTATTTGAAGCAACAAAATTTCAGGTTTCACAATTTCATTCGAAATTACATTCTAAAATAGAAAAGTCGAATTCTAGAGATGAAATTCTTGCTAACGTTGAAGAGTTATATCAAAAATCACTTTTGAATGATGATTTCAATTCTACCTCAGAAACCGTAAATATTGCTGAAAGAATGGATTCATACCTTGAGTACCTTGCAGAAAACTCTAAAAATAAAGATGGCATCATAGGTATTAAAACTAAGTTTGACGGTTTAAATAAATTATTACGAGGACTAGTTCCTAAAGATCTTATTGTATTGGCTGGCCGACCATCTATGGGTAAAACAGCCCTTGCGTTATCACTATTCGAACTATCTCTAATGTCCGGTCAAGGAGGGCTTGGCTTCACTCTAGAAATGCCTTGGGAGCAGATTATCAGTAGGTTTATAAGTAGTTCCGCTACAATAAAGCAAGATAATCTTAGGACGGGCTCTTTAACTCATAGTGAGCAAATCTCTTTCGAAAATATCCATTCAATGATTAGAGATAAAGAAATTAATTTTGAAATTAATGATAAGGGAGGCATCACTTTAAGTGAAATAAAACGTGAAGCTTACAGAGTCCATAAGAAATTTCAATCTATTGGCGGCTTAAAATTTATTTTTATAGATTACCTTCAGTTAATGGGTGATAGTGATGTTTCTGGCGATACACGTGCTGAACGGTTAGGTAAAATTACTGGGGGGCTTAAAAGCTTAGCTAAAGAGCTTAATATTCCCATTCTCTTATTGTCACAATTATCACGAAATCTCGAGAGCAGACAAGATAAACGACCTATCAATTCCGATCTTCGAGAAAGTGGAGCAATTGAGCAAGACGCTGACGTAATTATGTTTATTTACAGAGATGAAGTTTATAACGAAAAAACTAATGAACCCGGAATAGGTGAAATTATCATTGGCAAGCAAAGAAATGGCCCTCTTGGTGTGGTAAAAACACAATTTCAAGGTCAATATGCTCGTTACTCAAATATACCAATAAATTCTTGATTTGGTTTAAAAGTTAATATTTAGGAAAAGGTTTAAAATGTCAGATGTAGCTTTAGATAGTGATTTTTGGGTTTTGGATACTGAAACTACAGGTTTCGAACCAAGAGCGGGACATAAATTAATAGAAATTGCAGGGGTAAAAGTATCTTCTGGGATGATTACCGGTGAAAACTTCCAGTTTTATGTAGACCCTTTACGAGAAATTCCAAGTGAAGCTGTCGAGGTCCATAACCTCACAAGAGAAGATGTTATTGAATTAGGGAATGGAAAAATATTTAAAGATGTTGCAGATGACATAATTCACCTACTTTCTGGGCAAACGATCGTTTTTCATAATGCACCGTTTGACATGAATTTTCTAGATTATGAGCTCGAAGCCGTAGACTTACCAAAGTTATCTGATGTTGCTGGCACTATAATTGACAGTCTTCAATATGCCAAAACTATCCATCCTTCTAAAAAGAATAATTTAGACGCGCTTGCCAAAAGATACGGTGTTGATAGCTCTAACCGTGATTATCATGGAGCATTACTAGATTCTGAAATTTTAGCTAATACCTTCTTAGCCATGACTAAAGCACAGTCACATTTATCGGTCTCACAAATAACTAAGAGTATGAAATCAAAAAGAAGAGAGGTTTCATTATCGGATATAGTAAAACCAATTCCAAAAGATCTAAGTGTTAAGCTGAAAGCTTTATCTGTAGACGATAATACAAAAGAAGAGCACATGAAGTATTTAAAGTCTATTGATGAACAACTTGGATGGTAAGAGGTCATAAACATCACAACCTAAAAATTGGAGCTTATTGCTCCTTTTTTGTTTAAATCGTTATCCCGCCCTACCCTCTTGATTATTATGGTTAATTAATCTGTCAATCATCTGAACACAATGCTCCGGTCAAATCCATTACAACAAGCGGAGCATTATGCTCTGGTCAAGCAACCTGCTAAGCATCGGAGCACAATGCTCCGATCAAATCCATTACAACTAGCGGAGCACAATGCTCCGTTCAAACTCATGACTACCATCAGAGCACAATGCTCCGGTTAAATACATCACAGCCATCGGAGAACAATGTTCCGGTCAAACTCATGACTACCATTGGAGCAAATGCTCTGGTCAAGTAACCTGCTAACCATCGGATCACAATGTTCCGGTCAAACTCATGACTACCATCGGAACACAATGCTCCGGTTAAATAACCTGCTAACCATCGGAGCACGATACCGATCAAACAATGTGCTAAGCATCGGATCACAATGCTCTGGTCAAGCAACCTGCTAACCATCGCAGCACGATGCTCCGAACAAACAATGTGCTAAGCATCGGAGCACAATGCTCCGACCAAATCCATTACAACTAGCGGAGCACAATGCTCCGGTTAAATAACCTGCTAACCATCGGAGCACAATGCTCCGGTTAAATAACCTGCTAACCATCGGAGCACGATGCCGATCAAACAATGTGCTAGGCATCGGAGCACAATGCTCCGACCAAATCCATTACAACTAGCGGAGCACAATGCTCCGGTCAAACTCATGACTACCACCGGAGCACAATGCTCTGGTCAAACTCATGACTACCATCGGAGCACAATGCTCCGGTTAAATAACCTGCTAAGCATCGGAGCACAATGCTCCGGTTAAATAACTTGCTAACCATCGGAGAACAATGCTCTGGTCAAGCAACCTGCTAAGCATCGGAGCACAATGCTCCGGTTAAATAACCTGCTAACCATCGGAGCACGATGCCGATCAAACAATGTGCTAAGCATCGGATCACAATGCTCTGGTCAAGCAACCTGCTAACCATCGCAGCACGATGCTCCGAACAAACAATGTGCTAAGCATCGGAGCACAATGCTCCGACCAAATCCATTACAACTAGCGGAGCACAATGCTCCGGTTAAATAACCTGCTAACCATCGGAGCACAATGCTCCGGTTAAATAACCTGCTAACCATCGGAGCACGATGCCGATCAAACAATGTGCTAAGCATCGGATCACAATGCTCTGGTCAAGCAACCTGCTAACCATCGGAGCACGATG